>CAZIDA010000339.1:0-4349 GCA_964537865.1 uncultured Acidobacteriota bacterium | reverse complement strand
GTGCACATGAAGGACGAGCCAAAGCGGTCAAACGTTGGGCCTCCGAGGAATTCCGATGTCCAGTGAGATTGCCGTTGAGAAATTTGCTGCGAAGCCGCAATGGATGCCGGCGGAGATGGACCTCGTCGAGCAATTGCGGGCGGGGTCGCAAACGGCCTATGTGCGCCTGGTGGAGCGCTATGAGCACCCGATTTACAACGTGATGTTGCGCATGCTGGGCAATCCGCATGACGCCGGCGATGTCACTCAAGAAGTGTTTATCAAAATCTACCGGGGCATTCATGGATTCAATGGAGATTCGAATCTTCGAACCTGGATTTACCGGATTGCGCTGCGCGAAGCCGCAAACTGGAGACGCTGGTGGCTGCGCCGACGATACAATCGCACCGTCTCTCTGGATTTAGTGGACCCCGAGGATGGCGAGACCCCGGTCTTTGAGAACCGGCTTCGGGATGGATCTCCGGATCCGGCAGAGCAGTTGATGCACTCTGAAATGGAGACGCGCCTGCAGGCGGCTCTCAAAACGCTGCCGGTCAAGTATCGGATGGCCGTCATCCTTCGGGATGTCGAGGATTTTTCGTACGAAGAGATTGCTACCACGCTTCATATTTCGCTAGGGACGGTGAAGTCGCGAATTTTGCGAGGAAGGGAACTCCTGAGAGAAAAATTGAAAGTGTTGCTCGAGCAGGAGGCCGGAATTTGAAGAAGGTTGTTTTTGGGAAAGAGGCGGTTATGAACTGCGGAAAGTACAAAAGTCAAATCACGGACGCCGTGGATGGAGAGTTTCCCGGAAATGAACTGCAAACGCACTTGATGGAATGTTCTTCCTGTCGCCGGGATTTTGAGGAATTGAAGCAAGTGAGACAATGGATGCGGGCGATGCCTCGTCATTCTCTGCCGCATGAAGTGGGGACGGCCGTTCGCGTGGAGTATCCTCGCCGTTCGTCGTTCACGCGGAGCGATCGATTTTGGATGTTGGTGGAGAACAGTCTGAAGCCGTTGGCTATTCCGGCCGCCGCGGGAATCGTCGTGGCGGTCCTCTTTTTTGCGGTGATGCTGAACGCGCTGTGGATGACGCCGACGCTGGCGAACCCCGCCGACGACGTTCAACTGTTGTTGCGCACGGCGCCCCGAAGCCGATCCTACAACTATCTGCCCATCGCCACCGATGGCAGCAGCAATTTGCCCGACGAGCCGATTCTGGTGGAGACCCACATTGATCCTCAAGGGCGAGTGTACGATTTCAAAGTGCTGAGCGGTCCGGGCACTCCTCAGGTGATTCAAAGCTTGGAGAAGGTTTTGTACTTCACCGTCTTTGATCCGGCGACTTCCTTTGGCCGGCCGGCGCCCGGCACGGCCATCCTTTCGTTCCGAACCGTGAAGGTTCTGGGGTAAGTTTAAATTCATTGATGCTTGGGGCGGTTTTTTTTCGGCGCGTTCCGTTGTGTGGGGACGCGTTTTTTTTCGAAAGAGAAGAAGTGTCGGAACGTATTGATTTATCTGCGACATCCGGTAAAACGAAGTTGACAAACGATAGGCCCTATGGTAACTGTAATCCGCTGTAATGCTGTCAAACTTCGAGGAGGAATCCATCAGCCGGGATGGACGCCACAGAAGAGACGGTTTCGCTGACCCTGGAGAGCAATTTCGATAGCGTGGAAGTGGCTGAGAAATTCCTCCACGGGCTGATGGAAAAAATCCACCTTGGAGAAGCTGAAAGCCATCGCGTCGAAATGGCGGTGCGCGAGTCCATCATCAACGCCATTCAGCACGGCAATCGCTGTGACGAATCGAAGAAAGTTCAGTTGGAAGTCAGCCTCGATCCGGCGAAACTGAAGATCCTCGTCCGCGATGAGGGCTTGGGATTCGATGTGACCTCCATTCCCAATCCTTTGGAGGGAAACAACATTCTCAAGAACTCCGGGCGCGGCATTTTTATCATTCGGTCATTCATGGACGAATTCAGCGTGCGTCGGATACCCAATGACGGCGCCGAGGTGATGATGGTGAAGCGGCTGTCTTCCAATTCAAATTCGAATTTAACTTAGATCGGGAGGAGGGGGGAAGATACTGTGACTATGCAACTCAAGACGCGCAAGATTGATTCTGTCAACGTGGTCGACATCAACGGCAAAATTATTTTGGGAGAAGGAAACATCATCCTGCGAGACACCATTCGCAATCTGTTGGCTCGAGGCGAGAAGAAAATTCTTTTGAACTTGGGAGATGTGACGTACATTGACAGTTCGGGAATCGGCGAGTTGGTTTCCAGCTTCACGACGACCACCAATCAGGGAGGGCAACTGAAGTTGCTCAACCTGACGAAGAAAGTTCAGGACCTGCTTCAAATCACGAAATTGCTGACGGTCTTCGAGGTTTTTACCAACGAATCCCAGGCCGTCCAGAGCTTCAAGTAATCTCCGTAGGACCATCGCTCCGTCTTTTCTCCTTTTGTGACGCGCCGAATGCCGAGCCTCTCGGTATTCGGCGCTTTCATTTTTCACCGGTGAAGATGAGGCGAGTCTTTCAGCGTCGACCGAAGACTCGCCGGAAAATCCGATCGACGTTCCGGAGCGGGGCGCGAAGATCAAATATCGCTCGGATTTCGGCGGGCGAAAGGCGCTTTGAAATTTCCGGATCCTGAAGCAGGAGCGGCGTGAACTCAAGCGTCTCGTCCTCCCAAACTCTCATGGCGTTTCTCTGAATCCATTGATAAGCGAGTTCTCGCGAGACACCCTTCTCCGTCAAGGCCAACAGCAATTCGCCTGAGAACACCAGGCCGCGAGTCAGATCCAGATTCTTTTTCATGCGATCCGGATAGACGAACATCCGGTCGATCAATGAGGCCGTCTTGGCCAAGAGATAATCGATCAGGATGGTGGAATCCGGGAGGATCACTCGTTCGACGGAGGAATGAGAAATGTCCCGCTCGTGCCACAGGGCCACGTTCTCCATGGCCGCCAACGCATTCGAGCGAACCACGCGCGCCAATCCGCAGATCTGCTCGCAGGTGACGGGATTTCGTTTGTGGGGCATGGCGGAAGAGCCCTTCTGTCCTTCCGAGAAGAATTCCTCCGCTTCGCGCACTTCCGTCCGTTGGAGATGCCGGATTTCGAGCGCGAATTTTTCGAGCGAGGAAGCGATCACGGCGAGCGTGGTCAGATAAAAAGCGTAGCGATCGCGCTGAATAATTTGGGAGGAGACCGGCGCCACCTTCAGCCCAAGTTTCCGGCAAACGGTCTCTTCGATGACCGGATCGAGGTGAGCCGAAGTCCCCACGGCGCCGGAGATTTTGCCGACGCGCATCTGCTCGCGCGCCAATTCGAATCGTTCCGCCTGCCGCCGCATTTCGTCGTACCAGATGGCCAGCTTCAAGCCAAACGTGGTGGGCTCCGCGTGAACGCCGTGCGTGCGGCCAATCATAACCGTCTTCTTGAATTCGAAGGCGCGGCGCCGAAGGACACGCTGCAATTGCTGAATTCCGTCGGCGATGATCCGCGACGCGTCCATAACCAGGAGGGCGTTGGCGGTATCGACGACGTCCGAGGAAGTCAAGCCGTAATGCAAATACCGGGCCGGACGCCCCACGGCTTCGGCCACCACCGTCGTAAACGCGATGACGTCGTGCCTCGTCTTGGCCTCGACTTCTTCAATACGACGGACGTTGAACTCACCTTTGCGCCGAATGGCCAGGGCCGCCGACTTTGGAATCAATCCGTGAGCCGCTTCCGCTTCGGCCACCGCAATTTCAACGTCCAGCCACTTCTGGAATTTGGTTTCTTCGCTCCAGATCTTTCCCATTTCCGGGCGCGTGTATCGTGGGATCACGAGAGTTCTCCTGCGGGGTTCCGCTGCATCTTAGGTTGAAATTGGTTTCGTGGACAAACCCATCGAACGCCATCTTCATGGATCAAAATCGCACCAGAGGCGCCGGCTCGTCCTGGCTGGTCAAATGAATCTTCTCCACCGGCAACCCGCGCTTTTCGAAGGCGCTGACGATGGACATCCGAACAATTTCGGGATGGTTGTTTTTTTGACTGATGTGCGCCATGAACACGTGCTCGGCAACCCCGTCAAAGTCCTCCTCGAAAAATCTCGCGGTCGCCTCGTTGGAGAGATGTCCGTGTCGGCTCATGACGCGCTGTTTGACGAACCAGGGATACGGCCCGACCTTTAGCATTTCCAAATCATGATTGGATTCGAAGATGAGGCAATGGCTCCCGGCGACACGCTGCTTCACCAGCTCGGTGATGTATCCCAGATCGGTCACCACCGAAATCACCACGCCTTCGACGACGAAGCGAAAAGCCATCGGATCGACCGAATCGTGTGGAATGGAGAACGGACAC
>CAZIDA010000338.1:0-4351 GCA_964537865.1 uncultured Acidobacteriota bacterium | reverse complement strand
GGATCGGGACTCCCAACGACTTGGCTTTCTCCAATTTCGATCCGGGCTCGGCGCCGACGACGAGATAATCCGTTTTCTTGCTGACGGCGGAGGTGACCACGCCGCCGGCGTTCTCGATCATCGCTTTGGCCTCGTCGCGCGTGAAGCGACCCAACGAACCCGTAATCACCAACTGCTTTCCTTGAAGCCGAGTCGATTGAAGTTTTCGGCCGGACTGTTTGAAGTTCAGTCCTTGAGCGCGAAGTTTCTCGAAGACCTTGAGATTCTGCGGCTGCTGAAAAAATCGCGCGATGGCCTCCGCCACTTTCGGTCCCACCTCAAAAACCTTTTCGAGTTCTTCCTGGCCGGCCTCTTTCAATCGATCGAGCGATCCAAAATGGCGCGCCAGAATTTGGGCGGTCCGTTCGCCCACGAATCGGATGCCCAGCGCGAAAATCAGTCGCGCCGGTTCCTGCTTCCGGCTGGCATCGATCTCGGCGATCAAGTTTTGCGCCGACTTCTCGGCCATGCGATCCAGCTCGGCGACCTCCTCAACTTTCAAACTATACAAATCGGCCACGTCGCGGACCAGCTTCTTGTCGACCAGATGATCCACCAACGACTCGCCGAGACCGTCGATGTCCATGGCGCGCCGACCGGCGAAATGAAGCAGCGATTCCTTGAGCTGGGCGGGGCACGCAGCATTCATGCAGCGTCGAATCACTTCCCCTTCAGGACGCATCACGGCGCCGCCGCACACCGGACATTTCTTGGGAGGCGTGAACTTGCGGGCGTCCTTGGGGCGTTTCGATTCCACCACCTTCACCACTTTGGGAATGACTTCGCCGCCGCGCTCGATGATGACGGTGTCGCCAATCATCAAGCCGAGGCGCTCAATCTCATCTTCGTTGTGCAGCGTCGCCCGCGAAATGGTGATGCCGGTCAGGGGCGCCGGTTCCAAATCGGCCACCGGCGTGAGCGCGCCGGTTCGTCCCACCTGCACCAAGATGTCGCGAACCCGCGTGGTCGCCTGCCGCGCCGGAAATTTGTAAGCCACCGCCCACCGGGGAAATTTGGAAGTCGCGCCCAACTCGTCCTGCAGGGCAATCGAATCCACCTTGATGACCATCCCATCAATTTCGTAATCCAGATCGTCGCGCTTCGACTCCCATTCCCGGCAAGCCTGGATGGCTTCTTCAATGGATTTGCACAAGCGCCAATGGGCGTTCACCTTGAAACCGAGGTCTTTCAGAATTTGAAGAATCTCGGAATGCCGTGTCCGGGGAATTCCATTGTTCTTGAACAGAGCGTAAGCATTCGCCTCCAATCGCCGTTGGGCGACAATTCTCGGATCCAGCATCCGCACGGTTCCGGCGGCGGCATTGCGCGGATTGGCGAAGCGCGGCTCCCCGGATTCTTCCCGCTCTTCGTTGACGCGCTCGAATCCTTTTTTCGTCATGAACACTTCGCCGCGCACTTCCACGTCGGCGAATTCTTTGTCGGCGCTTTTCAATCGCAGCGGAATCGACCGGATGGTTTTGAAGTTGGCAGTGACTTCCTCGCCCAAAACGCCATCGCCGCGCGTTACGCCACGAGCCAATAGACCGCGTTCGTAGTGCAGCGAGAACGACAGACCGTCGAGCTTGTGCTCGATGACGTAAGCCTCCTTCTCGTGGCCGGAGACCTCTCGTACGCGGCGATCAAACTCGCGGAGTTCGTCGTAGCTGTAACAGTTGTCGAGGCTGAGCATCGGGACGCGATGACGAAACACCGGAAATTGTTTCGCGGCTTCTCCGCCGACACGCTGAGTGGGCGAATCCGGCGTCACCAACTCGGGATGCTCGGCCTCCAACTTCTTCAGCCGGTCCATCAACCGATCGAACTCGCCGTCCGAAATCTCCGGATTGTCGAGCACGTAATACTGATATTCATGATGGCGAATTTGCTCGCGGAGCTGTTCGATTTCTTTGCTGGCAGTCGGCTTGGCGGGCATCAAATCCTCGCAGGCTTCAGAAACGAACGAATTCTATCGGAAGAACTGGCGGGACTCAAGAAATTCGGCAACGGAGACACAAAGCATCGCAACAGATGGACGGTTAAGATAAGAGGGCCAATCTCCGGGAACTCCCGCGGCAAAGGGCTCCGAGAAAAGTTAATTTCGGGCGCTGCGAATCCAGGGAAAAGATGGGTCATGGAAACCAACAAGACCAACCCCTCGTGTTCTCCATGGCAATCAAGGTCCCTGTTCTGTTAACCGGATTTTCCGCCGGCGCGATTATCTAAGCGCCGGAAGATTCTCCAGCCCCGATCAATCGGGGCTGACTACCGAGTTTCAAGAATCGGGATGGCCGCGGTGGCAGACGAGTGTGTTTGTTATGGTAGCCGGGATTTCGACGCCTGGAACGACCGGGAAGGTTCTCGGCCGCAGGCCAAGGAACATCTCGACTACCAGACAAATTCTTGCGCACTTGAATGACCCAGGCGCGACTCCAAGCTTTTGACAACGCCGCGAGCGTCCGTTATCATGGGCGGACTTTTGATGCTTGCGCACAACGTCTGTCTCTCACCCGTCGGGGGGCGGAGCTCGGCAACCTTTCGATCGGTCGAATACTGAATGCATTACCAACTCTCAAAACTGAGCCACCTCAAGCTGTGGATCATCGCACTGGGCGGCCCCGGACTGCTGCTGATTGCGTTCCTGGACTCGTCGTTCCTTTCGTTCCCGGAAATCAACGACATCTTGATCATCGCCAACTCCTTTCACAACGTAGAGCGGATGCTCTATTACGCCACGATGACCACGATCGGTTCGGTTCTGGGATGCACGGTTTTGTATTGGGTGGGGAGGCGTGGCGGGAACGCGCTTTTGAAGAAACGCTTTGACCCCAAGAAAGTCGCCAAGGTCAGAGGCTGGTACGATCGTTACGGCCTGCTGGCCGTGATTATTCCGTCGATTCTTCCTCCGCCGACGCCGTTCAAATTGTTCGTCATTTCGGCCGGTGTGTTTGAAATTCCGGTGTGGCGGTTCGTCCTGGCGGTGGCGGTGGGCCGGAGCTTTCGTTATTTTCTCGAAGGGTACTTGGCGGTGCAAGTCGGCCAGCACGCCATGGACTGGATGAAATCGCACTACCCGCTCGTTGCGGCGTCAATCGTTCTTACGATCGTCGGGCTGTTTGTGGTTTATCTTCTGATGCTGAAGAAAGGTGACCACCACCCCGAATAGAAGAAGTCCCCGCTATGATTGGCGCGTCCACATCCCCAACATCAGCAGGCCCAAAATCATATTCGTCCCGAAGAGATTGACGGAGCGTCGGTGCAGGCGATCAAACTCCATCCGCAGCGGATCATCCGCTTGAAGCGGATCATCCGGCGGGTGCGTTTCCAGGATGCCGGCTTCGGCCCGCAAGGAATCCATCTTTCGCTCCACTCCGAATTGGGAGTAAAGAGAAATCGCCAGCGCGACGACCGCCAACGCGATCAAAATGCGTTCGCCCCAGTGAGTGCGACGCTTCTGAACGATGGGAACCAGGAAGCAAATGAGAATGAAGAGCAGCAGCGAAATGCCGGCGATGAAATTGAACTTGTGCAACGTCACCCGCACCACTTCGCCCGCCCAATGCTGCGTGGGAAGGACTTCAAAAACCGTGGGAGCGACCACGAAAGCAAAAAAGAACATGGCGCCCAACCAGAGAACGAGAATCAGCGCTTGCAGAAACCGAAGTAGCTTGAGCATAGTGAATGTCCGGTCCTTGATCGGGAGAGATCTCCCTCCATCCGCGTGAATTCTTCGCTTCTTGTTCCTATGAGGATGAACGATTGCCGAGCTTCTGCCTGTCTTGATCTCCTTCTGATTTGATGGCTTCACTCACGAGCGCTTCGGCCAGCGGAAGAGTTGCTTCATTCAAGGCGTCCATGGCCGATTTGAGTTCGTGCCAGTCGCCGCCTGCGATCGCTTTCTGTGTGCGATCCAGCAAGCGCACAATCTTTTCGCGTAAATCAGTTTGCATCTTTTCGCCGTGCTGGGCCATCGCTTTTTCCGTGGCCGCAACGACTCGCTCCGCCTCCTGCTTATGATCGACCCACATCCGCCGGTCCATGTCCTCAAACGCGTACTCCACGGACTCATCCACTTGTCGATTGATTTCGGCTTCCGACAATCCGTAGGTCGGCTTCACCTCGATGTGTTCTTCTTTCCCCGTCGCTAAGTCTTTGGCGGAGACGTTGAGAATTCCATTCACGTCGATGACGAACGTCACTTCGATTCGCGGCGCGCCGGCCGGCTGCGGCTTGATGCCGCCGAGCGCGAATCGCGCCAGGGTGCGGTTGTCTGCCGACATTTCGCGCTCGCCTTGGAGCACGTGTACGTCGATGG
>CAZIDA010000337.1:0-4374 GCA_964537865.1 uncultured Acidobacteriota bacterium | reverse complement strand
CACGCGCATCATGAATCCGACCACGGACGTTTTTGAGAAACGCATTGCCGCGTTGGAAGGAGGAGCGGCGGCGTTGGCGGTGGCTTCCGGACAGGCGGCGGAGACGTTGGCCCTCTTGACGCTGGCCCAGGCCGGCGACGAGATCGTCTCGACGACTTCGTTGTACGGAGGAACGTTCAATCTTTTTCATTACACCTTGGAGAAGCTGGGCATTCGATTCCGATTCGTCGATCCGGGAGATTTCGACTCCTTGCGTCGCGCCATCAACGAGAAGACGCGAGCAGTTTACGGCGAGACGCTGGGAAATCCCAAGCTCGACGTGCTCGATCTTGAACGCTTCGCGCAAGTGGCGCACGAGCACGGCCTGCCTTTTCTGGTCGACAACACTTCCGCCTCGCCGGCCCTGTGTCGCCCCATTGAATGGGGCGCCGACATCGTCATCAACTCGGCCACCAAATTTATTGGAGGCCACGGAACGTCCATCGGCGGCGTCATCGTCGACAGCGGTCGATTCGATTGGAAATCTTCCGGACGCTTTCCCGAATTTGCCGAGCCTGATCCGTCTTATCACGGTGTCTCGTATACCGATACTTTTGGTCCGCTGGCCTTTATCGTGAAGGCGCGGGTTCAGGGCTTGCGGGACACCGGCGCCTGCTTGTCGCCGTTCAATTCGTTCTTGCTGCTGCAAGGCGCGGAGACGCTGCATCTGCGGATGAAACGCCACTCCGAAAACGCTTTGGTGGTGGGGCAATTCCTGGAACAGCACCGGGAAGTCGAATGGGTGAATTATCCGGGTCTGGAGTCGAGTCCCTTTCACGCATTGGCGATGAAGTATCTTCCCGGCGGCGCGGGCGGTCTTTTGACATTTGGAGTTCGCGGCGGCTATGAGGCCGGAAAGCGCTTCATCAATTCCTTAAAACTCTTCAGCCTGCTCGCGAATATTGGCGACGCCAAGTCGTTGGTCATTCATCCGGCATCGACCACGCATCAACAACTGAGCGAAGAGGAACAACGAGCCTCCGGCGTGACACCAGAGTTGGTGCGGCTGTGTGTCGGAATCGAGGACGTGCGCGATCTGGTTCAGGATCTCGATCAAGCGCTGGCGGTAAGCGGCAGCGCCGTCTCGGTTCCGCGCGTGTCGGAGAGTCACCGGACTTCGGCGACAACCTAAGGGAGGAATCATGACAACATCGATCGATCCCACGTTCGAAGGCGATTATGTTTTGGCGGACGAACGCCCGTTTGTTCTGACTTCCGGCGACAAACTTGCATCGCCCACGCTGCACTACGCGCTCTACGGAAGACTCAACGCCCGGCGCGACAATGCAATTCTGATTTGCCACGCGTTGTCCGGATCGGCGCGCGTCGGCGACTGGTGGCCGTCGATGTTTGAGGCCGGTGGTTGGTTTGATCACGACCGCACTTGTGTTCTCGGAATCAACGTGCTGGGTTCGTGTTACAGCTCGACGGGCCCGCGCTCTATCAATCCGCATACCGGCGCTGCTTATGGAATCGATTTTCCACCGGCGACCGTTCGGGACATGGTTCGCGCCCAGTGTGCTCTTTTAAACCACCTGAAGATTTCACGACTGCGGATGGTGGTGGGCGCGTCGATTGGCGGTATGCAGGCGCTGCAATGGGCGATCGATTTTCCGAAGGCCGTGGAGCATTGCATCGCCATCGGCGCGGCGCCGCTCTCGGCCATGGGATTGGCGTTCAATCATCTTCAAAGAGTAGCGATTCGAAACGATCCCGCATGGCGCGACGGCCGTTATCCGGAGTCGAACCCACCGGCACAGGGCTTGGCGCTCGCTCGCGCCATCGCCATGTGCTCATACAAATCCCCGGACCTTTTCGAGAAGCGCTTCGCGCGAAAGCCGAATCGCAACGGCGAAAATCCGCTTCGCTCGCTTCAAGAGCGGTACGACGTGGCCGGCTATCTGGATTATCAAGGCGAGGTGTTCACGCGCCGCTTCGACGCGCGCTCGTATTTGATCCTCTCAAAAGCGATGGACACCTTCGATTTGGGGCTGGGATACGAATCTGAAATGGCCGCGCTGAAACGAATTCGCGCCAACGTTCACCTCATCGGCATCTCTTCCGACTGGCTTTTCCCGCCATCGGACGTTCGAGCGCTGGCGGATCGCATGAGGAGAGTCGACGTGCGCGCGCGTTATTCGGAAATGATCTCCAACCATGGGCACGACGCGTTTCTCGTGGAGACGGAGCAGTTGTCAGATTTGATTCGGTCGGGATTTGAGCGAGACCCGAAAAGGAGCGGCGAGAAAGATCTCTCCAGCCGGTCGCAGACTTCCGAAAGCGCCGATCGAAATTTGATCGTCGCGAATTGTCGACCGCCGGTCGTCGGTTGAAATTTGATGAAATCAAAGAAGCCAGTCAGGAGGATGAACGATGAGTCAGAAATATCGTGTTGGGATATTGGGCGCCACGGGCATTGTGGGGCAGCGATTCATTCAACTTTTGGAGAACCATCCGCAGTTTGAGATCACGGCGCTGGCGGCTTCGGACCGCTCTCAAGGCAAGCGGTTTTCCGAAGCGTGCGTGTGGCGGCTGGGCGGCGACATGCCCAGCGCCGTGAGCGCTCTGACGCTCCAAGCCCCGCGGCCGCCGCTCGATTGCGACCTGATCTTTTCGAGCTTGCCGTCGGAGGTCGCGAAGGAATCGGAAGCCGCCTTTGCTGCCGCCGGATATCCGGTGATTACGAACTCTTCGGCTTTCCGGATGGAAGAGGACGTGCCGCTTCTGATCCCGGAAGTGAATCCCGGCCAATTGACCCTGGTGCGATCTCAGCAATTGCGAACCGGAAGACACGGCGGCTTCATCGTCGCGAATCCCAATTGTTCGACGATTGTTCTGGCGCTGGCGCTGGCGCCGTTGCACCGGACGTTCGGCTTGGAAGCGGTGACCGCAACCACCTTGCAGGCCATTTCCGGCGCGGGACATCCGGGCGTGGCTTCGCTCGACATCACCGACAACGTACTGCCCTTCATCGATCAGGAGGAAGAAAAGATGGAGCGTGAGACGCGAAAGATTTTGGGAACGATGAACGGCCGCGGCGTTGAACCGGCGCCCTTCTCGGTCAGCGCGCAGTGTCACCGCGTCAACGTGCTGGACGGACACACGGTCGCCGTCCGCGTGAAGCTCTCCAACAAAGCAAGCATCGAAGAGGTGGCAACGGCGTTCTCCAATTTCACCGGACTTCCTCAGGAATTGCGGCTGCGCACTGCGCCGAAATATCCGGTGATTTTTCGCCGAGAAAAAGACCGCCCCCAGCCGCGCCTCGACCGCGATGCTGGCGGTGGGATGAGCATCACCGTGGGTCGACTCGTGAAAGATGCAGTCCTGGATTTTCGATTTGTGGCGTTGGGTCACAACACCATTCGAGGCGCCGCCGGCGCCGCCCTGTTGAACGCCGAACTGTTGAGCGCTCAGGGATATTTTTTCAGCAGCCGGGCGAACACCGAAGCATCGGGGCACCCCAAGGCCTGAAAATGATTTCTTTCGCGGTCCTTTCGGCACGGCAGCCAAGACCCCCCGGCCTAAAGAACGGCCGGGGCTACCAAAGCTATTTTCTGAGCAGTCGCTCATGGTCGCTGCGGTGACCACTCAAGGGGATGAAAATGATCACGTGGATTAGGGCTGATCGCAGCCTCGTCCCCGAAGGGGACGCGTCCTCCAGCCCAGGGTTGTCCGCCCGCTCTTGGGCGGACTACCCTGGGTACCGAATCGTCCCCAACAACGATTCAACCCTGAAAGGGTTGTGTCAAACTTCTTCGTATTTTGGGGCAGACAAGAGTGTCTGCCCTACATCGGCTATATTCGGAACAGAAAATGATAATCCATTGAGGTCACAGAAAGTCAAAGCGATGAATAAAAAACTGCAAGTTATGAAATTCGGCGGCACTTCTTTAGGAAACGCGGAATGCATTCGTCGCGCCGCTCGCATTGTGAGCGAAGCTTCACGGCATCGCCCGGTGGTCGTGGTGGTCTCCGCCATGAGTGGCGTGACGAATCGACTTCTAAGCGCAGCCCGTCAATCTACCGAAGGCGACGCTGAAGCCGCGAGTCGTCTGTCGGAATATCTACGTGAGCTTCACGAGACCGCGGCGCGCGAATTGCTCCCCCACCAAGAGCGGCGCGCGAGGTTCACGACGGAGATGAACGCGCTCATTGATGAAGCGGTCAATCTTTGTCGCGGCGCCGCGCTTCTGCACGAATCAACTCCCTGCGCCTCGGATTCCATCGTGAGCGTCGGAGAAAGGCTTTCGGCGCGATTGTTTGCGGAAACCTTGAGGGAGTCAGGCATCGCTTCGAAATCAATCGAGGCTACCGAGCTCATCGTCACCGATGACT
>CAZIDA010000336.1:0-4375 GCA_964537865.1 uncultured Acidobacteriota bacterium | reverse complement strand
CGACCAGGATCTGACAAAGCTGCGAGATTACTGTCTCGCGGTTTCCAAAGCCACCGGCGTTCCGATCCCCGTCAATTATCCGGTGTTCGGATCGGACGCTTTTCGAACCGCCACCGGTGTTCATGCCGCCGCCGTCATCAAGGCGCTTCGAAAGAAAGACCTGCAACTGGCGAACAGCGTCTATTCCGGCGTGCCGGCGCATTTGTTCGGTCTGGAACAACTCATCGAGATTGGACCGATGAGCGGAAAATCAAATATCATTTTCTGGCTGGAGAAACACGGGATGACGCCAAACGACGCGCTCGTGGACTCGATTTTTGCGGCCGCTAAACAGTCGAACCACGTCTTGAGCGATCGTGAGCTTCAGGCTCTCATCCAAGGCCGATAGGCGATTCTTTCGGTTGCAATTTCTGAGTTTCGAGTGCCACCTGCCTTGACGATTCACTTGCCATTCCCTATAGTCCGTTCATGATTTCGGCAGTCCTACTCGCGGCCGGACGTTCACGCCGCTTTGGCAAAGAGAAATTTTCATCAATCCTCGGCGGAAGGCGGCTGATCGATTGGTCGGTTGACGCCCTGATTCAAAGCGCTGTCGATCAAATCATCGTCATCGCCAATGAGGACACCGCGCGGCTGATCCAGGTTCCCACAACCGGCGGCCGGCTGAGTCTACGAGTGAATCCGGCGCCGGAAGAGGGGATGTCGCAATCGATCATTCAAGGTCTGAAAGCATGTCGCGCGAGCGCGGAAGCCGCGATGCTCGTCCACGCGGATATGCCTTTAGTGGACGCGAAAACTATCGACCGCTTGCTGGCTGCTTGGGATTGTGAAGCGGCTAAGATTGTGGCTCCTCGCTTTGACGGGCGGCAGGGAAATCCGGTGACGATGCCTCGCCGCTTTTGGCCGGAGGTCTTTGAATTGAGCGGAGACGTTGGATGCAAGAAGGCCATTCTTCAGAATCATCTCTCTGAGATTACTTGGGTGGAGTTTGAAGACGATCGCATTTTGGCGGACGTCGATTGCCCGGATGATCTGATAAGATTGCAGGCTCGATTGAAGCCATGAAAGAAACGCCGTCACACATTCCAATCCTGATCCGCGGCGCCGGCGAGATGGCCACGGGAGTGGCGCATCGGCTGGGACGTTGCGGCTTCCGCGTTCTCATGGCTGAAATTGAGAAGCCGCTTGCGATCCGGCGCGGCGTCGCTTTTGCCGAGGCGATTTACGAAGGCGCGCATACCGTGGAGGACATTGAAGGGCGTTGCATTCAGCACGTCAGTGAAGCCGGCGAGGAATGGGAACAGGGGCGCATTCCCGTGATCGTGGACCCCGAACTTCAAGAATCAGCCTCACTGATGGACGCTTCCCAATCCATCCTCATTGACGCGCGGATGTTGAAGACGCGCGTCGCAGGGGACGATCCGCCCTGTCGAGGAATAATCGCTCTCGGCCCCGGTTTTCGCGCGCCGGAGGACGCTCGCTTTGTGATCGAAACGAATCGCGGACACCATTTGGGACGCGTGATCGAACAGGGAAGCGCCGAAGCGAACACGGGCATTCCCGCTGAGATTCAGGGCGCTTCCAGCGCTCGCGTGCTCTATGCGCCGCAAGACGGCGTGTTTCACGCTTTCAAGACGATTGGCGATATCGTTCGCGCCGGTGATAAGATAGGTTCGGTGAACGGGCTCCCGGTGATGTTGTCGTTAAGCGGCGTGCTCCGAGGCATTCTCCATGATGGATTGACCGTCAGCATGAGAACAAAGATCGGCGACATCGATCCCCGGGGCGACGCCGGCAGTTGCTTTCTGATTTCGGACAAAGCTCGCGCCATCGCGGGCGGCGTCCTTGAAGCTGTTCTTAGAATTCAGAACGAATGACGACCGGCATGAATGCTCGGCGGAATTAGTTTGATGGACATCTACGAAGAGATTGCTGACATTCGCAGGAAAGGGAAGCGCGCGGCGCTTGCAACCATCGTGCGCGTGCGCGGTTCGATTCCCAGTTACGAGGCCGCGAAGATTCTCGTGCGAGACGACGGGTCGCTGTCCGGTTCGATTGGCGGCGGCTGCGTCGAAGCGGAAGTGGTGCTGGCTGCGCAGAAGGCCATGCGTGAAGAGAGGTCCCGGTTCCTGACGTTTGACTTGACCGACGATGACGTCGAACAAAGCGGGCTGATCTGCGGCGGCGCCTTGGAGGTGTTTGTGGAACCCATTCTCGCTCCTCCGACGCTCTACATTTTTGGCGCGGGCCACGTTTCGCGGGCCATTTCAAAAGTCGCCACGCTGGCGGGATTCCAAACCATCGTCATCGATGATCGCCCGGATTACGCCAGCGCGAAACGCTTTCCCGAAGCGCGCGAAATCATCGCCGACTTCCTTGAAAGCGCCTTCAAAAAAGTTCAGCCGTCGGAGTTCGCCTACGTCGTCATCGTCACTCGAGGCCATAAGGAAGATTACACCGTGCTGCGATGGGCCATTCAAACGCCCGCTCGCTATATCGGTTTGATTGGGAGCAGAAGAAAGATACGTACGCTGTTCGGGCGATTGGAGGAGGAGGGATTCGATCCCGAACTGCTTAAGAAAGTCACGGCGCCTATCGGGCTCGATATTGGAGCGATCACGGCTGAAGAAATCGCGGTGTCGTTCGTGGCCGAGATCATCGCCGTCCGACGTAACGCGAGCCTGCCTGCGGGCCTGAAGCTCTCCGATCAACTGCATTACAAGTCGTCAACGGCCGAGCAGAAGGCGTGATCGAGAGCGACCTTCTCCGATCTGTTCCTCGGATTTCAAAGAACGTTTTGGTGACCGAGTAACTTCCCCAACGAAACGGCAAAAACAAAAACGGCGTCCGAGGCTAACGCATGCAGCCTTCCTCAGACGCCGATTTCTAGATGCGTATCCCTTGGTCGTTTACGCCTTGAACGATTCCCCGCATCCGCAGGTGGAGACGGCATTGGGATTATTGAATTTGAATCCCGTGCCGTGAATCCCTTCGACGTAATCGACCTCGCAGCCTTTGATGTAGTTCAGGCTGTTATTGTCGACGATCACCTTCAGCCCGTCGCAATTGATGATCTGGTCATTCAGTCCAGAGGCCTTCTCAAAACCCATGTGGTACTGAAAGCCGGAGCATCCGCCACCGACGACGGCAATGCGCAAACCCTCGTACTGCTCGGTCTGCTTGGCCAAGATCTCTTTCACCTTGCTGACTGCCGCCGGCGTCAACAAAATCGCTTGAGCGGTGATGGTGTTTTCCATTGATGATTTCTCCTTAGTCGTTGATTCTTAAGAAGCCGAATCCATAAAAAGTCTGGGAGCTCCGCGCCTCATCTTCTCCGCATAAATCAAGATTCAATGGTAACGTCAACGTATCCTTTTGTCAACCTTCGCTACCTAAATTACTGACTCAGAGTTCCAAGAATATCGAAAAATTCCGGAAACGAAATTTTCACGCAGTCGGCGTCGTGAATCGTGGAAGGGGAGTCCGCGCACAAGGCGGCGATGGAGAACGCCATGGCGATGCGATGGTCGCCGAAAGAATCGATGGAGGCGCCTTTCAAAACTTGATTTCCCTTCACGGCAAACCCATCTTCGAACTCTTCCACCTCCGCGCCCATCGCTCGAAGATTTCTAACCACTGCGGCGATGCGGTCGCTCTCTTTCACCCGCAACTCGCGCGCACCGCGCACGACCAAGCCATTCACGCTCTGCGCGCCGAGCACCGCAAGGATCGGAATCTCGTCCATCAAAGCGGGAACGTCGGAGGGATCGATGTGGCCGCCGGAGAGTCGGCTCGCACGCGCCACGATGTCGCCTACTGGCTCGCCGTCGCGCTCGCGCGGATTTGGAAATCTCAACTCCCCGCCCATCGAAAGAATGACTTCCAAGAATCGCAACCGCGTTGGATTCAAACCGACTTCCACGAGCCTGATCTCTGAATCCGGAACCATCAAGCCCGCGGCGATCCAGAAGGCAGCCGAAGAGCAATCGCCGGGAACGGAAAAAGTTCCGGCTCGCAAACGTCTTCCACCGGTGATTTGAATCGACGGGCCGTCTGTCTTCATCTTGGCGCCGAAACGGCTCAGGGCAATCTCGGTATGGTTCCGCGTGGGCAGCGGCTCGATCACTTCGGTCTTCCCTTCGGCCAAAACACCGGCCAGCAGAATCGCAGTTTTCACCTGGGCGCTGGGAATCGGCAGCGTGTAGCGAATACCATGAAGAGAAGCGCCAAAGATATGGAGCGGCGGTTTTTGCTCTTCGGCTGCTTCAATTCGCGCGCCCATTTCCGAAAGCGGAACGATGATCCTTCCCATGGGTCGCTTCCGAAGCGACTCGTCGCCGGTCATCGTGGAATGGAAAGGATGCCCGGCCAACAA
>CAZIDA010000335.1:0-4393 GCA_964537865.1 uncultured Acidobacteriota bacterium | reverse complement strand
GAGGAATCGGTGCTCCCGTAAATTGATCGCAATCCACTGACGGTCACCTGGATTTGCTTCTCATTCGAATTAAGGGAGCTGACCGTAGTCGTCCGCACGTAGCGAATGCGAGGATCGCCGGAAGCGTATGGAACTCCGGTGTTGGGATCCGACGCATTCCCGTACTGATCCAAATAATCGGGCGAGGCGGGGGTTGCGATGTTGTCGAAGGTTTCGCTCTGAACGGCCTCGAGACCTTGTTGCGCCAAGGTGACCGTAGAAGTGGAAACGTTCGAACGGCTGGTCGATTTCATCCCGTTCGCCAAGAGGTGCGCAATCCCCAAGAAAGTCGACACCATCAGCAAAGTACCTAGTGTCACTTCCAAGAGGCTCATGCCGAGTTGGTGGCGCTTGGTCCGGTGTTGACTGCCGACTCGATTTTTCATTGTTTTTTCCTTTCGTCGAAACAAGAAGAAACTCCCCTAAAGTTGTGTCCCCGTGGACTGCATGATGACTCGAATATTTCCAAACCTCGTCAGCGAAACGCTGTATGTGCCGGCGGAAGTCGTCAGATCGACCGTCGGCATGGTGGCGCCGGAGGTATACGGCAAGGGTGAGTTGCCCGAAGCATTCAGCAGTTCCCCTTTGGAATTGAAAGCCACCACATTGGCGACTCCAAGTCCCGCGGTGGAAACGGTTACGCTGGGATCGTATATCTTATGACTGGAAAAAACGTCATAGTTCGAACCGCCGCTGGACATCGCTTGCCACGCGCTGCCGCTCCACTGAACGATTTCAAAGGTGTGATTGGCATTGCTGATCTGTACGCCAAATGTGCCTTGGCGCAAGATGGCCACGAAACGCGCTGCCTGCAAGGTGGACTCCAGGCTGCGGCTGGCCGATTGCAATTGATAGCGGCTTGTGATTTTCAGAAGCGCTGGAATGGCCAGCGTTCCCAAGGCAAGGGACATGGCCACCACCGCCAAAGTTTCAGTCAGGGTGAATCCTCGCTGGCTTTTTGAGGCGCACTTGAACTTCATCGTCCGCTACCCTTTCTGCATTTGCACAAACTCAAAACCTCGTACTGAAGAACAACGCTCCCGCTGGAAAAATCTTCTTGGGTGCAAGTTTGACTTCGCGGCCGGAAACCTTCACTCCTTGACGCGCGCGATGTTAAGACAAGGCCCTTTCGAGGTGTGTGACACCCATCACAACAGCGTGTCATCGTCCAACTCCTCCCATCTGCACAATCGAACGAGGACTGAACCCCGACCGCTCTCCGCAACCGGCCTCACCAGTTGGCGCCGCTCCAGTAGCGATTCTGTGCAATGAAAATCGGATCTTCCTCATCGTGCCACTCGGTCCTCGAAGAAACAACTCGGCCACAAATCGGGCCGATATCTTTGGTGCGGCACCATTCTTATCGACAAATGTCGCTAAATCTTTACGCACCGGAAAGAATTTTTTTAAACTTTTAGACCGCTGGCCGGCGCCAAATTTGGCCTGGCGCCCGCGAAGCTCAGAACCTTTCCGATCGCATTGCTCCGGCGCGCAAAGAGGTTCTGCGCTTGGAGGGACGGGCCGGCTTTGTGCTAAACTATCGGCTTCATTTTGGGAAGGAGACCGTGTGGAATACGAAGCCGTGATTGGGTTGGAAGTTCACGCCCAACTGCAAACCAAGACAAAATGTTTTTGCTCCTGTTCGACGGAGTTTGGAGCGCCGCCCAACTCCAACACCTGCCCGGTGTGTTTGGGATTGCCGGGAGCGTTGCCGGTGTTGAATCAGGAAGTGGTGCGCATGGCGACTCGAGCGGCGCTGGCGCTGGGTTGCCGCATCAATCGTGTCTCCCAGTTTGCGCGGAAGAATTATTTTTATCCGGACCTTCCGAAAGGCTACCAAATATCGCAATACGACAAGCCCATTTCCGAACATGGGGAATTGCGGATTGAGGTGGACGGGCATTCCAAACGGGTCGGCATCACGCGGCTGCACATCGAGGAGGACGCCGGAAAATCGCTGCACGACGGATTTCCGGACAGCGGCGAGAAGAGTTACATCGATCTCAACCGCAGCGGCGTGCCGCTGGTGGAAATCGTATCCGAACCCGACATTCGGTCGGCGGCTGAGGCGCACGCCTATTTGTCGAAATTGAAGTTGATTTTGGAGACGACCGAAGTCTGTAACGGTGACATGGAGAAAGGCAATCTTCGTTGCGACGCCAACGTCTCCGTTCGTCCCCGCGGCGCCAAGGAGTTCGGCACACGCACGGAATTGAAGAACCTGAATTCGTTTCGCTACCTGCAGAAGGCCATTGAGTTTGAAATGGAGCGGCAAATCAAAATCCTGAACTCCGGCCAACGCGTCGTCCAAGAAACGCGGCTGTGGAACGCCGAAGAAGGAAGAAGCTACTCCATGCGCAGCAAAGAAGAGGCGCACGACTACCGCTACTTCCCCGAGCCGGATCTTTTGCCCTTGGTGGTCACGGACGCCTTTGTCGACGAGATTCGGCGCGCGCTGCCGGAATTGCCGGACGCCAAGCGGGCCCGCTTTATGGAACAGTTCGGACTGCCGGAGGCGGATGCGGCGTGGCTGGCGTCCTCCAAGGCCACCGCGCAATTCTTCGAAGAGGCTGTGGCGCTTTGTGAAAAGCCGAAACCGGTTTTGAATTGGCTGAAGGGAGATCTCACCGCGGCGCTCAACAACGCCAACCTGGAGATTCGTGAGAGCCAGGTTTCGCCGCAGCACATCGCCGAACTCGTGGAACTTGTCGACTCTGGAAAGATTTCCGGCAAGATGGCCAAGACTGTCTTCGAAGAAATGTTTTCGAGCGGCAAGTCCCCGGAGGTTATCGTCAAAGAGAAGAACCTGGCTCAGATCAGCGATACGGCCGCCATTGAGAAAATCGCCCGCGAAGTGGCGGCGTCATCTCCGGAGAACGTCGCGAAGTATCGCAGCGGTAAGACGGGAACGCTGGCTTGGTTTGTCGGCCAGGTCATGAAGGCGACCAAAGGACAAGCCAATCCGCAATTGGTAAACGAAATCATCAAGAAGGTTCTGGAAAAAAAGTAAGTAGCGGGGGAGCATCGAGATCGTATCTCATTCGTCCACGAATGCGGCAGGTTTTGCCAATGCGCCCGGTCTTTTGCAAAACGCTTCACGGGAGCAATCGGAAGAATCTCAGAACGCCGTAGCTCAAGAGGGTCACCACAAAGGCGCTCCAGAAATTTCTCCGCGCCATTTCCGGGACAAACGACCAGTCCGGCTCGCGTCCCCACAACTGAAGCATTCCTCGAATCAATCCCGCGCAAAGAATCAAAAGCACGATCGGGCTTAGCCAATTGAAGCGGACCGCTTCCAGCCACCGACCATGCGTCAAGGCGGAGAGTCCTCGCGTCATTCCGCACAGCGGACAAGGTCGGCCGGTCAGCCACAGAAATCCACACACCGAAAATTTCGGGTGCATGGGGATGGGAAAGAATCTAAAAAAAGCGAGCAGGCCTCCAGCAACAATGAATTGCGCCCATGCGTTGCTACGCTTGAAGTGACTGCCTTCCTCCATTTAGAATCCTCGCCGTCTCGCGAAGCTCAGAAATTGGGATTCGGTTCAAATCCCACCATCTCCTTATAGGCCACGGTGGTCGCGGCATAAAGGATGGGCATCGTCGCCAGAACTCCCACGACGCAGCAGAGCAGCCCGATGATGTTCAGCAGCACCGCGGCAATCAGGAAGATGGTGAAGCCGAAATAATCGTTCTTCACCAGAGCATGGCTGGCTTGCATGGCCGGCCAAAAGTCCATCCGCTTGTCGATGATGAACAGGTAAGTGAACTGAAATATCGCGGCAATCACCAGACCGGGAATGATACAAAAGATCGTTCCCACAAACGTGAATATCGAAATCAACAGGCAGGCGACGAGTGCGGGAATGAAAAAGTTGAACCCTTTGAAGAAGTCGCCAATTTCAAAGCGACCGTAAAGAATTTTGCGCGCCGTCACGATGCAGAATCCCGCGATCAGGGGGCCTTGCAAAATGAGCGGCACGACGCCGTTGAGGACCACGAAGATCAAACTCAACACCATGTACAAGCCCAACTCTTCTTTTATCAGGCGCCAACCGGCGCCAATCCAGCGGCCCGTGTGCGCTTGAATCCCCGGTGGAGGAACAAACGGAGGTGGAGGTTGGAGGGGCGCTTGATAATTGGGCGGCATCCCGGAAGGCGCGCTGGACCCGCCATCGGCTTGCACCTTCCCGCAACTGGGACAGAAACGTACGTTCGGTTGAATCTGAGCACCACAGTATTGGCAGAACATGAACACCTCCTCAAGCGGAAAGTGAATTCATCTACACACCTATACGGCTTTGACGCCGAAAAGTTTGATGAATGCTTGTGGGACAGACACTCTTGTCTGTCC
>CAZIDA010000334.1:0-4397 GCA_964537865.1 uncultured Acidobacteriota bacterium | reverse complement strand
TCGAACATCAGCACTTCCGGTTCGGTGATGACGTACACGTTCACCGGCCCAACATTGAAAGGCGTCGGCACCGTGAGCTTGAACAGAGGAAGATCAAGAATCTGCATGAACGGATTCAATGGTCGCGCTTCCGCGCGCGTCTCGCTTTCATTTGAAAAATCCCGATTCGGCCTAATCGAAGGGCCGAGGCCGCGTTCACCTATCAATGCGTCTTCAACGGCCAACCGTTGGCGTCGAGCGCCGCCTTCGCGATGGTTCGCCCGCAAGCGACCAAATCAACGGGCACGTACTTGGTGAATCGCTTCAAGGCCGCAAGCTGCGTCCGCAGCATATCACCCTGCGCCAAAGCCGCCAACGCTCGCTTGGCTTCGGCATCGATTTGCGCCGCTGCTTCCGCCATGTACATTTGCGTCATCGCAATTCGCAGGCCGGCCTTTCCCTCACCCTGCGCGGCCGCGCACTTCAAAGTCCGCAGCAACGAAGACTCGCAGGCGTAAACTTCCATGATGATGTTGGAGACGTGGCCCATGATCTCCTGCTGATCGACGATCTTGTCCATGTACTTCTGCATGGCCGCGCCCGCCGTCATCAAAGCGATTTTCTTGGCGCTCTTGACGAATTTCTTCTCCTGCGCCAACAACTCATCGCTCTCTTCCTCCAGCGTCGGGAATTCCATGATCTCATCCATCAATTTCTTCGCCGCCGGAATCAGCGCCAGCTCGCCTTTCATGGCGCGACGCAACATCATGCCGGGGATGAGCAGGCGATTGATCTCGTTGGTGCCTTCAAAGATCCGGTTGATGCGGGCGTCGCGATAGAATTTCTCCACCGGATAATCTTTGCTGTAACCGTAACCGCCGTAAATCTGAACGGCCTCATCGCACACGTAACCGAGATACTCGCTTCCCATCACCTTCATGATGGAACATTCGGTGGCGTACTCTTCGATGCCTTTTAGGATTTGTTGAGACCCTTCTGAGGAATCGTGACTCACGCCGGTCAGAATGCTGTCGATCATGGCGGCCGTGCGATAGGTCATCGATTCAGCGGCGTAGATGCGGACACAGCATTCGGAGATCTTTTGTTGAATGAGCCCAAAGTCCGCGATCGGCTTACCAAACGCGAAGCGCTCTTTGGAGTAGCGGACGGCGTAGTCCAAGCAGAACTTCGATCCACCCACCGCGCCCGCGCCCAGCTTCAGCCGGCCCATGTTCAGGCAGTTGAAGGCAATCTTGTGTCCTTTGCCGACGTCCCCCAAAACATTTTCCGCGGGGATTTTCGCGTCCTCCAAAATCAGCGTCCGGGTGGATGAACCCATGATGCCCATCTTGTGTTCTTCCGCGCCGGTGGAAACACCGGGGAAACCTTTTTCCACGATGAAGCAAGTGATGTGTTCGCCTCCCACCTTGGCAAAGACCATGAACAGATCCGCAAAGCCGGCGTTGGTAATCCACATCTTCGTGCCGTTGAGCGTGTAAGTTTTTCCATCAGGACTGAGGTCGGCGCGCGTGGTCAGCGCCAGCGCGTCCGATCCGCAATGCGGCTCCGTCAAGGCATACGCGGAGAGCATTTCACCCGAGGCAATGCGAGGGAGATATTTCTTTTTCTGCGCTTCCGTGCCGTAGAAAATAATCGGCCAGGAGCCGATCCCCGTGTGGCCTCCGTGCGACGTGGCGAACGAACCTTCATGCGACAATTTTTCCGCCAAGATCATGCCGCTGACTTTGTCGATCTCCATGCCGCCGAAGCGTTCAGGAATGTCCATGCCCAAGAGGCCCAGCGGCGCCATCTTTCGCAGAAGCTCGACGTTCGTCTCGATCTTCTTCTCTTCGAGATCTTTCGCACGCGGGACCACTTCCTGATCCATGAACTCTTCGGCCGTCTGGCCGATGAGCTTCTGCTCTTCAGTGAAATCCTCCGGCGTGAAGACATCTTGCGGAGACGCATCTTCAATCAACCAGCTCCCGCCCTTTGCCACCGCTGACTTTTCATGTATGGTCGTGCTCATAAAATTCTCCTCGGGAATGAATCCGTTCCCTTTCCATTCGAAGATTGAAAATTACCGGTCTTTTCCGGCAAGATCATTTCCCTTCCGTTATCGCTGCAAATTCTCAAAAATTCCTGCTGCGCCCATTCCTCCGCCGACGCACATGGTCACCATCCCGTATCGCGAGCGGCGGCGTTTCATTTCGTTCAACAACGTTGCCGTTAATTTGGCGCCCGTGCACCCGAGGGGATGCCCTAACGCGATGGCGCCGCCATTCACGTTCACGCGGGCCGGATCGAGTCCGGCTTGTCGAATCACCGCCAGCGACTGAACCGCGAACGCTTCGTTCAATTCGATGACATCGATATCGGCCAGCTTCAGCCCCGCCAACTTCAGCGCCTTGGGAATGGCCGCGACCGGGCCAATGCCCATCCGCTCCGGATCGACGCCCGCGGTGGCGAAGGAGACGTAGCGCGCCAAGGGTTTCGCATTCAATTGTTTCAGTTTTGCTTCCGACAGAATGACTACGGCCGCGGCGGCGTCGCTCATTTGCGAGGAATTTCCGGCGGTCACGGTTCCTTTGGCGTGAAAGGCCGGCTTCAGTTGACCCAACGCCTCCAACGACGTGTCGCGCCGCGGCCCTTCGTCGGTGTCGAAGACGATTTCCTTTGTTGATGGCTTCATCGTTCCATTCACCGGTGAAACGTGAATTTGCTTCAGAGTGAGCGGGACAATTTCGTCTTTGAATTTTCCTTCGTCCATCGCTTGAACCGCCTTGCGATGACTTTCGAGCGCGAACTCGTCCGCCTGCTGCCGCGAAATCGAAAATTGGCGCGACAGATTCTCGGCCGTCAAACCCATGGAGAGATAGACGCCCGGACGAAGATCGACCAGCGTGGGATTGGGAACAATCTTGTGCCCGCCCATGGGAATCATCGACATCGTTTCCGTTCCGCCGGCGACCATCAAGTCGGCGGCGCCGGTGCGAATGCGATCGGCCGCCAGCGCGATGGCTTGAAGCCCGGAGGAACAAAAACGATTGATGGTCATGGCCGAGACCGAATCCGGCAGCCCCGCCAGAAACGCCGCAATGCGCGCGACGTTCATGCCCTGTTCCGCCTCCGGCATGGCGCATCCGAGAATCAGATCGTCCACTTCCGCGGGATTCAAGCCGGGCACGCGCGCCATGGCCGCGCGAATCACCGCGCCGGCCATGTCGTCGGGACGCGTTTCTCTCAACATGCCGCGGGGCGCTCGGCCCGTGGCTGTTCTCACCGCCGATACTAGGAAGGCATCGTTCATGACCGCTCCTCCATCATTCCAGAATAAATCCAAATCAAAATCAATCTCGTGTTACGAGGCACTGAAGCCATCGGCGCCTGCTACAACTTAGGCGGTTCTTCCTCAATCATGAGGTGCAGGCAAGAGTGCCTGCACCACCTAGTTGCGCAGCGGCTTTCCGGTCTTCAAAGTATGTTGAATCCGTTCCAGCGTCTTTCGTTGCCCGCACAAACTCAGGAACGCTTCGCGCTCCAGATCGAGCAAGTACTGCTCCGAAACTTTCTGCTTGGCGCTCAGATTGCCGCCGCTCAAGATGTAAGCGAGCTTGGTGCCCACCACGACGTCGTGATCGCTGATGTAGCCGGCCTGCTTCATGAGGTAAAGGCCCATCTTGAATGTGGCCAGCGCCGAAGCGCCTAAAACCGGGACGTCCTCGCGCGGCTTTCCCGGCGCGTATCCGGCGCGCGCCATTTCCAAAACGGTTTGCTTCGCCTCGGCGATCAGTCGGTCGCGGTTCATGATGATTCGATCTTGCGGCCGCAAGAATCCGAACTGTTGCGCTTCGGGGGCGCTGGTCGCCACCTTGGCCATGCCAATGGTCTCGAACACCTGCTTCACAAACGGAAACAGATCGACCTCTTCGCTTCGTCCGGCCCGCTCAAGATTTCGGATCAAAAATTCTTTTGTGCCGCCGCCCGCGGGGATCAAGCCGACCCCGACTTCAACCAAGCCGATGTATGTTTCCGCTGACGCGCATACGCGATCGGCATGAAGCGTGACTTCGCATCCGCCGCCCAACGTCATTCCGAACGGCGCCACGACCACCGGCTTGGGAGAATATCGAAGCGCCAGGTTCGACTTCTGGAAGGCGCGCACCATCAAATCGATCTCGTCCCACTCCTGCTCCTGCGCCGCCAGGATCAACATCATCAAATTGGCGCCGACCGAAAAATTCTCTCCCTCGTTTCCAATCACCAATCCCCGGAAATGATCTTCGGTCTCCTTCAACGCGAACTGAATCATCTGCACGGTGTCGCCGCCGATGGCGTTCATCTTGGAATGAAATTCCACGCACGCCACGCCATCGTTCAAATCGATCAGGCTGGCGCCGGGATTCGATTTGATGACC
>CAZIDA010000333.1:0-4420 GCA_964537865.1 uncultured Acidobacteriota bacterium | reverse complement strand
AAGTAGCGCTCCCCATCTTTGGGCGGACGAATCTGCCCGGAAATGGTGTCGCCCGTGCGCAGATCGAATTTCCGGATCTGAGACGGAGAGACGTAAATATCATCCGGGCCGGGGAGATAGTTGTAATCGGGCGCCCGGAGAAATCCGAATCCGTCCGGGAGCGTTTCCAGCACGCCCTCGGAAAAGATCAGCCCGTTCTTTTCCGTCTGCGCTTGCAGAATCTTGAAGATCAGTTCCTGCTTGCGCATCGTGGATGCGCCCACCACCCCCAGATCCTTGGCGATCTGCATGAGATTGGTAATGTTCATTTCTTTCAATTCCGAAATATCCATGTGCTCTCCATTGTGGTTTTGGTATGTAAGTTCCGTGTGACTGTGAAAGAGACTTTCCGTAAATTCGATGGGTGGCCGCTTCTGCCTCGGCGGGAAGCATGAAGAGCTGCTCTATTCCCCCACGCTCCTCGACAGGAAGAAAAAAGTTTTGCCGTTGATTAATCCAGAGCGGGCCGCGGGAAGTTTTTAACTCGCCAATGCGTTCCTGATTTCCCGCCACAACTCACGACGACCCTTATTTTGAATTGCGGAAAAGTTGATGATTGATAAATTCTGAGTCCACCTTTGCAGCCGCCTGTGCGCCGCGCCCAACTCGTGGGAGGAAAGTTTGTCGGTTTTCGTCAGCACCAGGGTAAGCGGTTTCCGGTAGGCCATGAGCCACTCAAGCATCTGTTCGTCGAGAGGCGTCGGCGCCACTCGACCATCGAGAAGCAGCACATTCAACTTCACCCCTTCTCGAGTTTTTAAATATTCCTCCATGAGTCGACCCCAGTCGCGGCGCACGGCTTCGGGAACCTTGGCGAACCCGTACCCCGGACAGTCGACAAAATAAAATTGCTGATTGACCAGGAAAAAATTGATCAACTGGGTTCGGCCCGGCGTGGAACTTGTCCGTGCCAACTTCATTCCCAGAAGGCAGTTAATGACGCTCGACTTGCCCACGTTGGATCGCCCCAAAAACGCCACTTCCGGCAATCCGTCACGGGGCGCGTCGCCGACCCGCGTCACGCTCTTGATGAACTGCCCGGTGATGGTGTTCGAGGTCACAGAGCGCCGATCAGTGAGTCATCGAGTCGTGCTGCGGGTTTTGAGATCCCTCGTCCTTGATGGGAGTCTCGAATTCCCGCGGAATTTCAAGCGGCTCCGGCTGCGTTCGCGGCCCGGTGACGAGCGGCGCCGTCAACGCCACCTTCAACACCTCGTCCATGTTCTCGACGAAGTGCAGCGAGAAAGCCTTTTGAATTTCCGGTGGAATCTCCGACAAATCTTTTTCGTTGTCCTTGGGCAGAATCACGGTCGTGATGCCGGCCCGATGCGCCGCCAGCAATTTCTCTTTCACGCCGCCGATGGGCAATACTTTTCCGCGAAGCGTAATTTCACCGGTCATGGCCACGTCGCGGCGAACGGGAATGTGCGTCAACGCCGACACGAGCGTCGTGGCCATCGTGATCCCCGCCGAAGGGCCGTCCTTGGGGATGGCGCCTTCCGGCACGTGGATATGAATATCGAAATGCCGGTAAAAATCTTTGGGGATGCCGAAGGTTTCCGTTCGCGAGCGCACGTAGCTCATGGCGGCCTGCGCCGATTCCTGCATCACGTCGCCGAGCTTCCCGGTGAGCGTCAGTTTGCCTTTGCCCTGCATGAGCGTGGCTTCCGTCGCCAGGATTTCGCCGCCCACTTCGGTCCAAGCCAGGCCGGTGGTCAATCCCACTTCGTTCTTCTCTTCCGATTTCAGATTCCGGAATTTGTGGACGCCCAGAAAGTCGGTGAGATTCTCCGGCGTCACCCACACGCGTTCCGCGACTTCGCCTTTCACCACTCTTCGCGCCACCTTCCGGCAGACGGATCCGATCTCGCGTTCCATGTTGCGGACTCCGGCTTCGCGCGTGTAATACTGGATGATGTCGCGCAGCGACTCTTCGGCGAATTCCAGTTGACCTTCGTTGATTCCCGCCTGCTCCCGTTGCTTCTTCACCAAGAATCGCTTGGCAATTTCCATCTTCTCGAACTCGGTGTAGCCGGAGAGCCGGATGGTTTCCATGCGATCTTGCAGCGGCTGCGGAATCGTGTGCGTCACGTTGCCCGTGCAGATGAAGAAAACCTGCGAGAGATCGTATTCCACGTCGAGGTAGTGATCGACGAACGAATGATTCAACTCCGGATCGAGCACCTCCATCAAGGCGGCGGAGGGGTCGCCGCGGAAGTCCATGGACATCTTGTCGACTTCGTCGAGCAGGAAGACCGGATTCTTGGTGCCGGCCTTCTTCATCATCTGAATGATTTGGCCCGGCAACGCGCCGATGTAAGTGCGCCGATGGCCGCGGATTTCCGCCTCGTCGCGCACTCCGCCCAAGGAGAGGCGAACGAACTTGCGTCCCGTGGCCCGGGCCACGGATTGTCCCAGCGACGTCTTGCCCGTTCCCGGAGGGCCGACAAAGCAAAGGATGGATCCTCGCGGATTTTTGACGAGCTGCCGCACCGCCAGAAATTCCACGATGCGCTCTTTGATTTTTTCCAACCCGTAATGATCTTCCGCCAAGACTTTTTCGGCGGCCTCAAGGCTGCGATTCTCTTTGGTGCGGCGCTTCCACGGCACCGCCAGGAGCCAATCCAAATAATTGCGGGAGACCGTCGATTCGGCCGACATGGCCGGCATCATTTCCAACTTCTTCAATTCGTCGAGCGCCTTCTTGAGCACTTCCTTCGGCATCCCGGAAGTCTCGATCTGCTTCTTCAACTCCTCGAGTTCGCTCTTTTCGTCCTTCCGCCCCAACTCTTTTTGAATGGCCTTGATTTTCTCGTTGAGGTAGTACTCCTTCTGCGCTTTCTCCATCTGCTTCTTGACGCGGTTCTGGATGGTGCGATCCATGTGCAGCTTCTCGATCTCGATGTCGAGAATTTCGATGATGCGGTTCAAACAGTCGATGGGATGAGCGATCTCCAACAACTGCTGCTTTTCCTCGATGGTGATGGAGAGATTGGAGGCGATCGTGTCCGCCAGCTTTTGAGGATCGTCCACCTTCACGGCCGCGATCATCGTCTCGTAGTTCAGATTCTGGCTGAGCTTGACGTATTGCTCGAACAGCGAGGTGGCCTGGTTCATCACGCTTTCATACGCGGAGGGATTCGTCAACTTCACCGTAATCAGGCGCACGGTCGCTTGGTAGTAGCCTTCGGTGGTTTCGAGCTGAAGCACTCGGGCGCGCTCGATTCCTTCCACCAGAACCTTCACGTTGCCGTCGGGCAAACGAAGCGATTGAACGATGTTCACGACGGTGCCGACTTGGTAGATCTCGTCCACTTTGGGTTCGTCGACGGTGGGGTCGTGTTGCGTGGCGAGCACAATGCGCTTGTCGCGGCGCAGGGCTTCTTCCAGCGCGCGCACCGACGATTCGCGCCCCACCACAAACGGGATGAGCATGTGGGGAAAAATCACCACATCGCGAATCGGCATCATCGGCAGTCGCAAAACTTCTTCTTTGTCCTTTGCAGTAAACATAACGTCCTAACTATTGGATTCCTCTCTGTAAAGCAAGGTTGGAAGGTCCTGTTCCCAGGCAAACTCCGGATAAACGTTTCTTATCCGGCCTTTTCCAGAATTTTGGCGGAGATTTCCTGATCTTCCACCATCTTTTTAGTGATGACGAACTCGCGCGCTTTCCGTTGAGACGGGAAGTGATACATCAAATCCAGCATCAAATCTTCCAGGATGACCCGTAAACCGCGCGCTCCGACTTTGCGGTCAAACGCTTGTCGGGCCACGGCCTCGATGGCCTCCGGCTCGAACTGCAGCTTGACGTTCTCGTATTCGAGCAACTTCTGGTACTGCCGAAGGAGCGCGTTCTTGGGCTGGGTCAAAATCTCCACCAGCGCGTTGACGTCCAATCCGTGGAGCGTCCCGACCACGGGCAGCCGGCCGACAAATTCCGGAATGAATCCGAACTTAATGAGATCCTCCGGCTGAACCTTTTCCAGAATAGCCGTGTTGCGCAAGTTGGCGCCTTCTTGAACGGGCGCGTGAAATCCCAGCGCCTTCCGGCCCAGCCGGCGCTCAATCACTTTTTCGAGGCCCACAAACGCTCCGCCACAGATGAACAAAATGTTGGTCGTGTCCACCTGAGTAAATTCCTGATGCGGATGTTTGCGACCTCCTTGCGGCGGCACATTGGCCACCGTTCCTTCCAGAATTTTCAGAAGCGCCTGCTGGACGCCTTCGCCGGACACATCCCGCGTGATGGAAGGATTCTCGTCCTTGCGGCAGATCTTATCGATCTCGTCGATATAAATCATTCCTTGCTGGGCGCGGCCCACGTCGTAATTCGCGGCCTGCAGCAATTTCAAGATGATGTTCTCGACGTCCTCGCCCA
>CAZIDA010000332.1:0-4432 GCA_964537865.1 uncultured Acidobacteriota bacterium | reverse complement strand
GAACACTTTTGACCTTGGAATCCGAAAGCAGAAGCGACTACTCCTTCGGCGGCGGAATCGACATCGGCGCTTGCGTCCACGAGGATGGTGTCCTTGCCGCCCATCTCGGCCACCACGCGCTTGATCCATTTTTGTCCGGGGGGAGTTTTCGCCGCGAGTTCGTTGATGCGCAGGCCCACGGCCTTTGATCCGGTGAACGAGATGAATCGCGTGCGCGGATGCGACACCAGAAAATCGCCGACCTTCCCGCCGCTGGCCGGCAGAAAATTGAAGACGCCCGGCGGAAGCGAAACGCTCTCCATCAACTCGTAAAACTTGTAGGCGATGAGCGGCGATTCGCTCGAGGGCTTGAGCACCACGCTATTCCCCGACACAATCGCAGCCGTCGTCATGCCCACCGTAATGGCCAGCGGAAAATTCCACGGCGGAATCACAATGCCGACGCCCAGCGGAATATAAAACGCTTCGTTCTGCTCGTCGGGGAGCGGGGAGGGCGTGATCCCCTGCGGCTGCCCGTAGCGGATGGCTTCGCGGGCGTAGAACTCCATGAAGTCGATGGCCTCGCTCACATCGGCGTCCGCTTCGAACCAGCTCTTGCCGACTTCAAACACCATCCACGCGATGAATTCCATCTTGCGGCGCCGCAGTTCCGCCGCCGCCGCAAAAAGATAATCGGCGCGGTCGCCGGCGCTCACCTTCGACCAACTCTCGAACGCTTTCCATCCGGCGTCGATAGCCTTCTCGGCGAGCGCTGGGTCGGCCCGGTGAAACGATCCCAACACTTGATCCTTCTGAGCGGGATTGATGCTCGGCAACAAATCGCCGCTCTCGAATCGTTCGCCGCCGATGACCAACGGATACTCGTGACGGAACTGTTTCTCGACGCGGCTGAGCGCGGCTTCCATCTCCGCCGCGTTCTTTTCGCTTGTGAAATCGATGAAGGTTTGATTCTTGAATGGATGAAACATGCGAGTGTCCTTTCAATGAAACGATGATGGCGCGCTGGATGAGTGACCTCCCCGGTGAGAGGAAAGCACCGCATTCAACCGTCTATCATATTCGATTTCCGCGAGCGTTGCCAAGGGCGCAAAAGAGACGAACGCGCCATCCCAACGCGTTCGCCTCAACCTTCGTCGGCTTGATAGTCCGGCCGCTCACTGCTCTTTTCGCCACGTCATATTCACATCCACCGGAATGTTATTCTTGATGGGAATCATCAGCAGCATGGGTGGGTCAATCTTGAAATCGGTAAGCGTGGCGGGAATGGTTCCAGATAATTGGACTTCATTTCCGTGTGTCACCAGTTGGAAGGGAACCTGTTTGAAGTGGGCGGTCTGGCCGGCAAACTGAACCTCCAGATCGGCGTGAATCCATCCGGAGGCGAATGTTTGTTCCGGCAAGTGAGTGCGCACGCTGATCATGGGAAACTGCGCGCCTCGCGTGACTTGAAGCATGTGCAGATCCCGGTTGCTGTCTCCGGAATAAAAAGACTTCACCGGCGCGGCGATCAGAAAATCACATTGCCCGGCTTGGCAAACACCTTTGCCTCGCGCCGCATGGCTGGCGCCTTCGATCTCGTGCAAGGGGTGAGACACGCGGTACGTGAGAGTGGATTGTTCGAGCACCCACTGACTTTGGCTCCACGCCAGCGTGGGTAGCGCAATAAGGAAAATGCCTATCAGGATTTTTTTGTTCATATACTTTTTATGGTTTGTTGAGAATTTCCTTTCGAGAGTTTGCAGGACCCGGACTGTCGAGCGAGCCATGTCGAGAGTGGAACCGAGACTTATCTTGTGAGCATCGCTTCAGCGCGTCGAGAGAGTGCGCTTTGGAAACCTTCGCGGCCGTCTCTCGGCGTCCCTAAAACTTCTTGGAGACGACAGACAGAATGGAAGCGCCATACGCAGCCAGCGTTGCGATGGCCACGGCGCCATGAGCGCTGGCTATGCCATGAACCCTCTCTCCGCGGCTCAACTGGTCATACGCCATGATTCCCAATATCGGGGTCAAGATCATCCCGGGCCCATGAATCCAGGCCAGCGCCTTGTGCAGACGGATGGGGCCGCGGGTCTGTGTTCCCGGAATCTTGGGAGCGAAGATGGCGTAGTAAGCGCTCGCGAAATACAAGCCCGCCGTCACCGATCCCAGAGCGGCGTGCACATTACGATCGGTGGAACTGGGACTATGGCCGCCGGCGAAAGCGCCGAGGATGACCGTGGCCACGAGAGGGCCGGTGGTGATGAGGCCGAGCCGTTGGTGCATCTTGAGCATGTGAGAACGCTTGTTGAGCCGGGCCTGCAACTGAGCGTTCCCTTGAATCTGCGCCGGTGTGAAGCCGAGTTCTCCCAGCGAGAGCCCCTGGTACAACTTTACGTCGGTCGTGCTGTTGACACCGGGGGCAATGGTCACCTGCATCGTTTCCGCGCTGTATCCTTCCGCCGTCACCGAAAGCCTGTAAACGCCCGGCGCCAGATTGGACAGCGCGTAATAACCGGCCGAATTGGTGTGAGTCTCCATCGATTGCGCCGTCGCCACATTTTTGATGGTGACTTTGGCGTTGGGAATTACACCCCCGGATGGCGCGGCCACCGTGCCGGAAAGAGTGGCCGCGCTTCCTTGCGCCATGATGGAATACGGGAATACAAGAACGAACGTTAGAATCCCTAAACCTAGGACAGACTTCGCCGCTTTTGGACTCATTCGGAGTCCTCCCTTTGGTGTGTTTGGATTCCTATGTGTGGTTGAATCAGATGCAACGGCCGGCCCTGAAGATGTTTCTTGAAGGGGTCGCTCTTCGTTCGGCCCCCAAATATGATGAGAGTCACCGGTGAAAACGTGGAAGGTGGCTGCTTGAAGCCGCAGCGATTCGGTGATCCACTTCGATGGAGTCGACGCCAAGAGTCTTGGACGAGATTACGAGCAGCGCGTTTGGTTGCGGCGCCGATGATTACTGGGGGAACAGAAAGAGAATCGCAGCGATGAGAATCTTCGCCGGGAGCAGCCCCTCATGCGGTGTGGTCACGCTTAAGCACATGAAAAATGTCTCGCTTGCCGGGGTGACCATTCACCGCGGAGACCCGCCGCGGCGGGCCGAGGTAGCGCCGAGAAACCATCGTCTTGTTTTCGGGGCAGGCCCCCCGGGCGTCTGCCCCACTTGGGCGCTCCGTCCAGCATGTTCATTAATGGTCCCAGCACGGCGGAAAATAGACCTTCCGATCGCACAACCCGTATTTGGGATTATTGCAAGGTCGTCCACAAGGTTGTGCTTCCGGACGTTTCTTTGGATCGGCATCCTGGGTCGATTTGTAGAAATCTTGGATCATGGAGATTTTGTAATTCAAATCGCCGGAGCTATCGTTCCATTCTTCGCCCCAGACCTTCTTGAGCTTTTGGATTTGGTCGGCCGTCAGCGGCGGATCGAATTTACGATAGCCCAGCTTGGTGAGCACGTAGCCGGAATACGTGTCGGCGCGATGTTGCGCGTCGGTGGAGTCCATGTTTCCAATCACGCCGATATTCAATTGACCGTTCTTCTCCAACTCCATGTCGAGCAGATGCCGGATTTCGTGCGCCAACACGCCGGCGGTGGCCAAGGCCGAGCGCTTGTACCGCGAGCCCACCTTGATCAACGCCGTGCTGACCACGTCGTACTTGTTTCCTTTGGAACCGGTCTCCGTTTTCCAATTGCTGTAAGAATTTAGTTGTCCGTGATTGGCCCCCATGTCGTCGAACAAAATGACGATTTGCTTGCTGCGAATTTTCTCAGCGACCTGCTGCACTTTCTTGTCTTTGCATTTCGAGAGCAGGTCCAGAGCTTGCTTGATGGTTCGCCCGTAAGGAATTTCAGCCTCGCTGTTCAAGGCCTTCTGGTACTCGCCGTATTTTTCCGGCTTATCGAAATATTTGCCGATGAGATGCATGTTCGTTTGCGACAGGTTGGGTTGCGTTTTCGTGGTCGCCATGAATCACCTCCGATGAAACGAAAGGACGGTCACTTCGTCGTGAAAAGAGGTCTTGACGGTTTGCGTGGTGGAGAACTGTGCTCCGTGATGAATACGCTTCGTTAGAAAACCTGCTAAGCCTGGGGGATGAGTTGCTGCAGAATCAAAGGCAGAAGTTACTCAATAGCGATATCCGCTTCCAGCGTCGACCCAAAGCCCCCTCAAAAAGTACCTTGATGGTACAACGGGATCCGGTGATGTAAAGACGAAAAGGCGACTCAGGCCGGCCGCTTAGCGCGCCGCTTGACTGAAGCGAGGTTTCATTCCCAAGGCCGCTTCCAGCACCGAGCGCGGCATCTGTCGCAGCAGTCGCTGCTTCAGATGAATGTAATCCTGTTCCTCGAAGAGATGGACGAGGATCGAATGAATGGTGCGCGAAGCGCGGCCGAATTGAATCATGCGGGTGGTAAATTCGTTTCCCCAAAATCGCC
>CAZIDA010000331.1:0-4452 GCA_964537865.1 uncultured Acidobacteriota bacterium | reverse complement strand
CATCAAGTACACCGCTGACTGCCAGCCACCCCCATCGGCAATGCGCGGCAAAAAGATCGGCTGGCCCGACACCGCTTTGCTGAGATCGGCGGACGGCGTGCTCGACAACAAGGTTTCGCCGCGCTGATTGGTGGTCAATCGCAACGCCAGCACGGAAACCGGCTGATCGCTTTGAATCTGCAACGAGCCGAATTGAGTAGTCGATCCAAAGCTGCCCGGCAGAACAAATCCCGACATGATCTGACTCAATTGATCGATGAAGAGCGCGACGTGGCTGTTGCGAGGGAGGTTTCCATTCCCTTCCGCCAACAGTGTTCCGGAATCGTCGAACAGTCGACAGGTCAGATGCGCGGTGTCGTTGCCCTCATTGACCAGCGCCAAGCCGGTGTTGACCGTGACCGCCGTGGCGTTCTCTCGCATCGATTTCGCGGCCGCAGTGCGGTATTCCACAAAAAGCTGCGCCGAAGTGGTGGGCGGAGAAGGAGGCACGGCCGCCTCGCTGACCGTCGCGCCATTTTGCTCCAGCGAAATCACCGCGACGCCATAAGGCGCATTGCCCGAATTCACGGTGACGCGCGCGTATCCCGATTCCAAATTGCCGTTGCTCGAAGCCGTTTCCGCTTTGGCGGCGCCACCGGGCGGAATCGGCACAGAGGTGGAGACGCTGGGCGGCGAGAGGGTGTTCAGCACGATGGAGAATCCGCCGGTCATGCCCACCGTCAAATCGAGTTTTCCGTCGCCGTTCAAATCGGCGGCCAGGATAGAAGTCGGCAGTTGTCCGATAGCCGTGACAATGCCGGGCTGAAAGGCGCCGTTTCCATTTCCGAGAAAGAGTATCATCTGATCGGAGAGATTGTTGGTCACCGCGATATCATTGATTCCGTCGCCATTGAAATCGCCGACGGCGATCGCGGAGACGGCGCCCGGTTGGCTGCCCGCCGCGTAGCTTACCGGCGCTTGAAAAGTTCCATCGCCGTTGCCCAACAAAATTGAAAACGACGAGCTGAAGAGCGATTGATTCCCCACCAAAATGTCCGGCTTCCCATCACCGTTCACGTCACCCACGGCGATGGAAGTCGGTTGGACCGGAAGCGAAGTCCTGGACGCCAAGTGGAAAGTTCCATCGCTGTTTCCTTGCATGATAATGAGCGTCGACGACACCGGATCGGCAATGGCCAAATCCGGGAATCCATCTCCATTCAAATCCGCCACGGCCGCATAGCGCGGCGTAGTTCCCGGAAGCGACAACGCCGTCGTGACGGCCGCTTGAAAAGTTCCGTCGCCGTTGCCCAACAGCACGGAGATTTGCAGCGGCGTGACGACACACAAATCCATCTTCCCGTCTTTATTAAAGTCGCCCAGCGCCAGCGCCGAAGCATCGCCACCGGTGGCATAAGTGACTGCCGATTGAAAAGTCCCGTCGCCGTTGCCCAGCAGCACCACGGCATTGGTCGAGGAAGAATTGGCGACCGCCAGATCGGCCTTCCCATCGCCATTGAAATCCGACGCGACCACATATTCCGGGATCACGCCGGCATTGACCGGAATGGGCGGCTGAAATGTTCCATCGCCGTACCCGAAAGAGACGGTGAGATAGGCGCCGTTTGAAGTCGGTGAAAAGGCGCCCAAATCCGGTTTGCCGTCGCCGTTGAAGTCGGCGGTGACAAGGTTCGTGGAAAAATTCGGTCCGGCGCCCCCATCGTAATTCAGCAAGGCGGCAAAGCTTCCGCCCCCGATGCCCGGCACAATGGAGACAATCCCGGTGTCCAAAGAGGTCACGGCCAAGTCAGGCAGCTTGTCGCCGTTGAAATCGGCGACGACCACGGAGCTGGGACGACCGGGAACCACAAAATTGATGGGCGGATAGAACGTTCCGTCCTTATTATTGAAAAGAACGGTCACCGTGTCCGATCCTTCGTTCGAGACGACCAAATCCAAATACCCGTCGCCATTCAAATCTGCGATCGCGAGCGAGGTGGGATTCGATTGCACCAAGTCGAGCACCGCCGTTTGGAAAGTGCCGTCGCCGTTGCCCAGCAACACGGAAACAGTCCCGCTGCCGGCGTTGGTGACCGCCAAATCCAGTTTGCCATCATTATTAAAATCGCCAGCCGCAATGCCGTTGGGCACGGTACCGGTGGCGTAGCTCACCGCGGTATTAAAAGTGCCGTCGCCTTTGCCAAGCAGAATGGAAACGCTGTTGCTGCCTTCGTTCGTTACCGCAATGTCGGGCTTCTTGTCGTTGTTGAAATCTCCCACGATGAGAGACGACGGATAAGTTCCCACCGTATTATTCGCGGCGGCTTGGAAAGTCCCGTCGCCGTTTCCCAACAGAACGGAGACCGAGCCGGCGGAGACATTGGCGGTCGCCAAATCCAATTTGCCGTCGCCATTGAAATCGCCGACGGCCACGGACATGGCGATGGATTGCACCGCATAGCTCACCGCCGGCTGGAAAGTGCCATCGCCATTTCCGAGCAGCACCGAGACTGAACTCTGTCCCAAAAGCGCCACCGCGATATCCGGCTTGCCGTCACCGTTGAAATCGCCAACGGCGATGGAGTTGGGACTCGGTCCCACCCCAATCGTCAACGCCGGCTGAAAGGTTCCATCTCCCTTGCCGAGGAGGATCGAAATCGTGGAGGAGTTGAGATTGGCCACCGCCAAATCGGGAATGCCGTCGCCGTTGAAATCCGCGATGGTAATGTAAGAAGGAAATGCCCCCACCGTGTAATTCGCCTGGAACTCCGGCGCCAGGGTCGTCGAGGAGGCGCGAACGTTTACCGCCGTAACGCCGCCCGAGAGCGCGACGATGGCCACAAAACCAAAGATCGCGCTACCGCCAAAAATCTTCCGCATTAACCGCCTTCGACAAAGCGACCTCATTCCAGGTTCCTCCTGTTTAGGAAATCTTTTTCCCCTCACGGATTTTGTTCGGGAGATGTCAAAACCCGCCGGCTTCTGACGTATGACCTTCTCAATTGGTGACAAGCATGTTCGACGGACTTGAATTTCAACCAGGCATGATCCGATCAGCCGCCCTGTCCAAATTCATGAAATCCTGTAGCGCGAAGGCAAAGATGGCCGCGGGCGCGCTCTTTAGAATTGAATGCCGTCCTTACCTCTGAGAATCCTCAGAAAACCCGCCGGAGATTATAACCCCATTGCGAAACTTTATCTTGATAGAACCTTTGAAATTTTCTCGCCGTCCGAGAATGCGGGCGAGACCGCTCCTCGTCGCAACCTCCTGCCACTGCGAACTTCAGATGCTCAGCCCTCCACAGACGTTGCACCCAAGCCGTTCCGTAAGAACGGCAAGTAACAAAAACCAAATATCAAGTATCAAACAAAGATCAATCTCCAAGTGCCAATATAAAACGCGCCTTGCTCGGACGGCGGTGGCGCACACATCCCGCCACGGCGGGCGATGGTAGGGATCGCAAAGTTGATCGGCTGAATTTCAATTCCCTAACGGATGCGTCCGCACCCATACAAAGAGCGCACGCGTGCGCCGCCTGCCTATTTGCCGCTTGGCACTTGGGCCTTGTTTGAAACTTGTTACTCGAAACTCGGATTTTTGCTTTTCAATCCATGGCCTTCAGAACGACCAGCCTCATATCGTCATGTTGCTTCGCGCCGGCGGCAAACTCCACGGCGCTGTCCATGAGGCAATTCAAAATCTCGCCGGCCTTAAGCGGCAAACAATCTTGCGACCTTCGCTTCAGCGCCTCCTCGCCCCATTATCGGTCAAGTACACGCGCGCCGGCTCTCGACTCTTTCGCAACCGCTCCACGGCGCCGCCCTCGGGAAAGACCACGTTCACATCGTCTTCATAACCGATGGCATAAGCCGGCGCGTATCCTCCCATGGATCCCAACAACACGGCGATGCGCGGCACGTGCAGCAGTTCGGCGATGCGTCGCGTCACCGTCTCCAGCAGCGGACGCGCCTCCACCATCGTGCGAACCTTCTCGCCCAGATCGGCCAGCAGGGTCTCCGCATTGCAGGTCTCTCGGAAAAACTTCCGGTCAATCCAGGTGGAGGCGCGCAGCATCAGACGCCGCGAAAAAAGAAGAAAGACGAATCCCCAACCAATCACTCCCATGGCTTGAACCATGCGAACGTGTCTTTGTGATAGGAGCATCGCGATCCTTGGGCTGAGTGTCTCCATGCGTCCGCTGGAAATTTGGCGGCCCTGATATCAAGGACGAATTGGAGAGATGGCAACAGTTCCATGAAAGAGGAATGGGTGGCGCACACATCATGGCCAGATGCATGTTTAATCGTGAGCGTTTGTTTTGATCTGAAAACCAGCTCCGATGAAATCGGAGCGCCAGAACTTTAGCCCGGCACGTGAGTGCCAGGAAAAAGGATTGAACGACGAACGGAGTCCCGTTCACGGGACGACAGAACAATCTCGTGACGGCTCGCCGCGGCTCTGCCGCTGAATAT
>CAZIDA010000330.1:0-4468 GCA_964537865.1 uncultured Acidobacteriota bacterium | reverse complement strand
TTCCTACCGAGCCCGAATGCGAAACGGCGCCGTCATCACCGGTGAACGCGTCGCGGAAAACCAACAGATGTTGGCGGCCATGCTGCGCCGCGAACAGATCAGCCCGCTTTCCATCAAGGAAAAAAAGCGCGGATGGGCGCGCAGCTTCGGCGCCGGAGTCAAACCGAAAGAGTTGGCGGTGTTCACGCGCCAGTTTTCGGTGATGATCGACGCCGGCTTGCCGTTGGTGCAGGCCATTGAAAGCCTGGCATCGCAAAGCGAAAACAAATTCTTTCGGAAGACTCTGACGAACGTGCGCACCGACGTGGAAGGCGGCTCCACGCTGGCGTCCGCCATGCGGTCGCATCCCAAAGTGTTCGACGAGTTGTACACCAACATGATCGCCGCGGGTGAAGCCGGCGGTATCCTCGACACCATTTTGCAGCGCCTCTCCAACTACATCGAAAAAGCCGTGAAGTTGAAGCGCGCGGTGCGGTCGGCTTTGATCTATCCGTGCGCCATTCTCTTCATCGCCGCCGTGGTGGTGTCGGTGATTCTGGTGTACGTGGTGCCGACCTTCTTGACGCTGTTCGCGGGGTTGAACGTTCCGTTGCCGCTGCCGACGCAGATCGTGATTGCGTTGAGCAATTTCATGACGCGCTACGGTCTGTTCATTCTGGTGGGCGCGGTGATTTTGTTTTTTGCGCTGCGGTCCTACTACTCCACCGAGAACGGACGCTACAACGTCGACGCCTTGCTGCTGAAGGTGCCGGTGTTCGGAATTCTGTTGAGGAAAATTTCGGTCGCGCGCTTTGCCCGGACACTCTCCACATTGATCAGCAGCGGCGTGCCGCTTTTGGAAGCGTTGGAAGTCACCGGGAAAACGGCCGGCAACGCCGTCGTGGAACGCGCCATCCGGAACACGCGCAAGGCCATCGAGCAAGGGCGCACCATCGTCGATCCGCTCAAAGAGACCAACGTCTTTCCGCCCATGGTGACTCAAATGATCGGCGTCGGCGAACAGACCGGCGCCTTGGACGCCATGCTCACCAAGGTCGCGGAATTTTTCGAAGACGAAGTGGACGCCGCCGTGAAAGATTTGCTGACGGCGCTCGAGCCCATGTTGATCGTCTTCTTGGGCGTTGTGGTCGGCGGCATCGTCATCTCCATGTACCTTCCGCTGTTCACCCTCATCGATAAATTGTCCGGATAAGCGATGGCGGACATCGCGGCGATGGGGAAAATCTAAAATCCAATTATCAACTGCCAAATTCCAAACAATGGCCAACTTTCAAATTCCAAGCGGTCTCACCGCGAAAGAAACGGCGGGACTCAACAATAACGTGTTTTGGGTTGGCGTTTGAGTTTTGATCCTTGTTTGGAACTTGGTTTTTGGAATTTGACTATGGCTTGGAATTTGGCTTTTGGATTTTGATTATTGTTTGTCACTGGGCATTTGGAATTTGGCCATTGCCGTTCCATCGGGCGCCCGATTCCATCCAAGACAGGCCGCATGAAGACGACCGTCAAGACTCGCGAGATCAATGAGTGGATCATCTGGTTCTTGAAGCTGCGCGTCGTTGTATACACCGTCATCCTGGGTATTCTGGTGGGGGCGGAAGACATCACCCAGCCGGCGGTGCCGGTGGGGACAGTGCTGCTGGTGCTGGTGATTGGTTTGCTGCTCACGTTGGTCTTCAGCATCTGGGTTCATTCCAAAAGAAATTATCTGCCTCAAGCGATTTGTCAGATCATCGCCGACCTTCTGGTCATCACGGCCATCGTGCTTTTGACCGGCGGATCGGACAGCTATTTTTGGATTCTTTATTTCCTGCCCATCGCCTTCTCCAGCGTCGCTCTGACCCATCTGGGAACGATCACCACGGCGGTGGTGTCGTCGCTGGTGCACGCCTTCATGTTGCTGCTGCTTCAGGCTGAGATCATCCCGGCGTTTTCCGTCGCCAATCCTTCGCTCAAGGCGCTGGTGCTGCGCTTGATTCTCGACACCTTCGCCTTGATCGGCGTGGGATACTTCGGCGGATACCTGGCCGAGAATCTTCGCCGCAAAGGCGCCGAGTTGGTGGATAAGACCGACGAGCTGGCCAGCTTGATGGCGTTGAACGAAAACATCATCCAGAGCATGCGGGGCGGATTGCTGACGACCGATCTGAGCGGCGTGGTGACGATGCTGAATCCCGCCGGCGAAGAGATTCTCGGGTGGCGAGGGACGGTGGTCGTCGGTCGCTCGGCGGGCGACGTTTTTCCGGACTTGGATTTTGAAGACTGTATTCAGATGCTCTCCGGCGGGCAGCGCAACGTCCGCCTCGATTCCATCTTTGAAGGCGGCGGCGGCGAAGAAAAATTCATCGGCATTTCCATTTCGCCGCTCCTCAGCGGCCCGGAGACGGTGATCGGATACTTGATGAACTTCCAGGACCTCACGGAACTGAAACGCCTGGAGCGGGAAGTCCGCGCCAAGGACCGCATGGCCGCGGTCGGCGAAATGGCCGCGGGCATGGCGCACGAAATTCGAAATCCGCTCGCCTCCATCACCGGCTCGGTGGGCTTGCTCCAGCACGAAGTGTCGTTGACCACCGATCAGGCCAAGCTGATGGACATCGTGTTTCACGAGTCGCAGCGCCTCAATCGCATCATCAACGATTTTTTAATTTACTCCCGACAGATCACCTACAATCCCAAGCGAGTCGATCTGAGTCAGTTGATGGACGACACGGTCACGCTGCTGCTGAACAATCCGGAGGTGACCAGCCGTCATCGCGTCGAAGCGCGGTTTGAGCAACGCCCGTTGTGGTGCCTGGTCGATCCGGATTTGATCCGGCAGGTGTTTTGGAACCTGTCGCACAATGCCATTCGCGCCATGCCGGAGGGAGGCGCGTTGACGCTGGAGTTGAAGAAGCCTCGCGGAAGGGAAATCAAGATCCAGGTGCGCGACACCGGAGTGGGCATCGAGGGAGAACGCATTGACAAAATCTTCGAACCGTTCCACTCTTCGTTTGAAAATGGGATCGGTTTGGGGCTGGCCATCGTCTATCAAATCATCCAGGCGCATCACGGTCGCATCGAAGTTCACTCCGCTCCGGGGAAAGGCTCGCTGTTTGAAATCACGCTTCCGTGTCAGGAAGCGGCGGAGCGCGAGAACACAGCCGGGACAGAGAACGCGCCCCCGGCCGGCTCGGTCCTTCCCATTCACGGACCGCCATGAAAATACTCATCGTTGACGACGAGAAATCCATCTGCGATTTGTTGGAAATTGTCTTCAAGCGCGAAGGCTACGACGTGCGCACGGCCTCCAGCGCCCGCCTGGCGCTCGATCTGCTGGCAAAAGAACCGGTGGATTTGATCGTCTCCGACATCAGGATGCCCGGCCTCAGCGGCCTCGATCTGCTGCGCGAAGTTCGCGCCACCATGCCCGACGTGGTGTTCATCTTCATGACGGCGTTCGCCTCCACCTCCACCGCCATCCAGGCGCTTCGCAGCGGCGCCAACAACTACATCATCAAAACGGAAACCTTCGTCGATGAGTTGAAGGTCGTCATCGAAAAAGAGATTGAAGAGTTGAAGGTGCGCCAAGAGAACCGCACCTTGAGGCGCGAGCTGGGCCGGCTGGGCGCGGTCGAAAACCTCATCGGCGGCAGCGCCAAGATGCGCGCCCTGGGCGAACTCATCCACACCGTCGCCGCCACCAGCAGCACCGTCCTTATCACCGGGGAAAGCGGCACCGGGAAAGAATTGGTGGCGCGCGCCATTCATCACCTCAGTTCGCGCGGGCGGGAGCATTTTACCTCCATCAATTGCGGCGCTTTTCCGGAGACGCTGCTGGAGTCGGAGTTGTTCGGATACGTCAAAGGCGCCTTCACCGGAGCGAATGCCAATAAGAAAGGACTCTTTGAAGTCTCCGATCGCGGCACCGTGTTTCTTGATGAGATCGGCGAGATGAGTTCCACCATGCAGGTGAAGCTGCTGCGCGTCTTGCAGGATCGAAAGGTTCGCCCGGTGGGAGGCACGGAAGAGATCGCGATCGACGTGCGCGTCATCGCCGCCACCAATCGCGACCTTCAGAAGATGGTGGCGGAGAAGAATTTTCGCGAGGATTTGTTTTACCGGATTTCGGTGATTCCCATCGCCGTGCCGCCGCTGCGCGAACGCATTGAAGACATTCGCGTCCTCACGGATCATTTTGTGCAGCGCTTTGGCGTCGCCATGAACAAGAAAGTCAACGCCGTGGAGCCGGACGTTTACGAAGCGCTGGAGTCTTACGAATGGCCCGGCAACGTGCGGGAGCTCGAAAACACCATCGAGCGGGCCATTGCCTTCGAGACCACCGAGACCTTGCAGCTTGAACGATTGCCGGAACGCATCGTCATGCCGAAGATCAAGATACACGAAATCGAAGCGTCGTTTCCCGATGATGGAATCGATTTCGATCAACAGGTTTCCGAGGTGGAACGCAAGCTGGTCGAGTCGGCCC
>CAZIDA010000329.1:0-4480 GCA_964537865.1 uncultured Acidobacteriota bacterium | reverse complement strand
ATGTCGTCCCGTTGAATCTCAGCGGGGACCAAGCCGTCCAGAAATGCTTCGACGTCGGTCTGTGTCATCTCGGGAACGGCTTGCACTGCTTTGGCGTCGGGCTGAGTTGCGGGATGGGGGATCTGCGGCGCGGGGCGTTGCTGTGCCAGGGCATTTCCGGAAAATAAGCAGCCGAACAGGATGATCAACATGGTGCACAGGAGGGGTGAGGCATCGAGCCAGCAAGCTCTTCGTCGCGACATTTCGCGGTTGATGAATCGCCCTCTCTCGCCCGCGTCACGGACCTCAGCCTGCCGTGGTTCGATGATTGGCTGTGGAGCGCGGCGCGTGGGGCTAACGAGCGTTACGAGCAAAGAATAATTCATGGGATTCTCCTTGGTGCTTCTCGGACGACGGCGCTCGGAATGGACGCTGTTGGTCGACCGGATAACGAGGTTGGGAAAAGCAGGGATGGAACAAATGGACACTTTGGAACTCCACGATAAGAGCTTCATTCGGCGCTTCGCTGACAGCATGAAGTACGTTCTCGAAATACTTGCTTGGGCTGATCCCGCCATGAAGAATCCATGGACGAGAGGGGGTGTTTACTCACCGGGAGTCTGGCGCCCCCGCTTCCTTCGTGCGGGACGAAGCGTCTCGGGCGATGCTGCGCCGAGCTCTGAGCTTGCGATCCCCGTCCCCGGAAGGATACCAGCGGGAATCCGACTGCGCTTGCTCTTCGTCTTTCCGTTTCAGGGCAAACAAGCTCCGCTTCGGGTCGAGATAAGCGCAGGCGCTCAACGCCGCTTCAATTGCGGACATCGGCCCGACATACGAAACGCCCAGTTCAGTCCTGGAGCTTGCCTTCGGGGTGATCAGACTGGAGTCACAGAAGCGCGCTATCGGAGACCGATTGCTGTCCGTGATTCCAAACGTGACGGCGTGTCGTTTGCGGGCGCGGATCGCGGCCTCCACGGTGGCTCTCAAGCATCGACCAAAACTAATTGCAATCAGCAGGTCTCGGCGGCCCAGAAGGTCCACGGTCTGGTTCAAGACTCCGATGCTTCCCACGGGCGCTACGGAATCGAATCCCAGAGCGACCAGCCAGTAAGAGAAGAAGTACGAAAGGGAAGACGCCAAATCGGCGCCAACCACGACAATCTTGCGGGATCGGCCAATGCGCTTGGCCAGTTCGACGACCCGCTTGAGATCCAGTTCCGATCGCATGGCGTTCAAGTTATGCGCTCCCAACTCGATCGTGTTGCGGACGTGCTGGGAGAGACTCTGACGGCTCTTCCGAGTGGCGGCTTTCATGACGGTGTAAGGATTCATCCGCACCACGAAATGAGCGCGGAGGTCGGCGATGAAATCCGCGTAGCGTGTGTATCCCAGCGCCTGGACGGTACGCACGATGGTGCCGACGTCCACGCCGTAGCGTTTCGCCAATTCGCGAGACGACAGGAAGTAAGTCTCGTCGGAGTCCTCAATGATTTTTTGAACCAGACCTCTACGGCCGCGGCTGAGCACCGTCTCCGCTCGGCCGAAACGCTCCTCCAGCAAGGTACAGCGATTCCATCCTTCGCCCGGTGGGTCGTTTTCGTGGGCCGCGGGCGCGCCCGGCTTGCTTCCTGTGCCAGCCATCTTTGCCTCCTGGTGAATGTTCAGCGTCCCGACACGGCGTCTTGTCCTGGATAGAATCACGCCCCTTCGATCAAGCCGTCGGCCTGACCCGTCAAAATATTGCACACCCCGCGTCTGCATTGCCAGAGCATACAATAAATGATGCAAGAATGCAATATGCGCATCACATGTTGATTTTCTTCTTGACAGCGAATCGAGGCTGCGCCTATACTGCGACCGTTCGTAAAGCCCTGCGTCATGTCGAAGGAAAACCCGAGGAGGGGCGAGGCCTTCCTCAAATTCTCGATTCAACCTAGATCACGACAAAACAACGACCGTTCATTCCCGAATTGTACACCGGTGCATTTTCCACTTTTTGCAGTCATGCCGTCAGGTCCGGAAGCATGAAACAGGATGTTGTGAATTTCGCTTGAGAGGAGGGGGTGAGTATGCCAAGACATCGAAATCGGCGGGTTGGAATCAAGGAGCGAAACTGGGCGAAGCGGATCCGAGGGATCGGTTCATTGATTTTCGTTCTTTTGGCGGCGCTGGTCATCGGCGGTGTTCCCAACGCCTTTGCCCAGACTGCCGCCACTGGCGCGATTGCAGGAACGGTCACTGATCCCAGCGGGGCGATTATCCCCAAGGCCAATATCAGGGCGATCAATCAAGGGACGGGGGAGACCCGCGCGCTGATCAGTGGCGCCAATGGAAATTTCCTCATCCCTTTGTTGCCGCCAGGAACATACCGGGTTGAGGTCGAAATGTCCGGATTCAAGCGAGCGACCTATCCGAACATTCGAGTGGCCGTCACGGAGACTTCGCGGCTGGATATCCGTTTGGAACTCGGCTCGACTTCCACTGAGGTCACGGTCCAAGCAGAGGCTGCTCTGTTGCAAACGGATAGCAGTGCCCTCGGCAGAGTGACCCCATCGGAGTTGGTGCAGAACCTGCCGCTAGTGACGCGCAACTACACCCAGATCATCGCCTTGTCACCCGGGGTCGCTGCGGATGTCAACAACGCTGGCGAGATTGGCATGGGTAACAGCAGCAATGGGGAGGATGCCATTTCCGCGCATGGATCGAATGCGTGGAGCAACAATTTTCAGATGAACGGAGTGGAGATCAACGACCTCGAAGGCAGCGGCCATTTCAGCGGCGGCGTGGCCGTTCCCAACCCCGACAGCATTCAAGAATTCAAGGTGCAGACGGGCCAGTACGATGCCAGTTACGGTCGTAATTCCGGCGCCAACGTGGATGTCGTCACTAAGGGGGGCACCAATGCATATCACGGAAGCCTGTTCGAGTACTTCCGGAACGAAGATCTGAATGCCAATGATTTCTTCCGTAACGAGACGGGCTCGCCCCGCCCGGAACTCCGACAGAACCAGTTTGGATTCAGCTTGGGTGGTCCGGTAAAGAAAGACAAATTGCTGTTCTTTACTTCCTATCAGGGCACGCGGCAGAGGAACGGTGTCGATCGCTCCTGCTCAAGCACTGTACAACTCCCCCGGGGGCTTACGAACGATCGTTCGGCGGCTGCGTTGGGTCGGTTGTTTGCCGGGCAGCCGACCTATATCCAACTCGTGACCGGTGCGCCGCTCGGCCTCAACGTGCTTCCGGACGGCTCTAATATCAGCCCGCAGGCGCTAAAGTTGATGCAGATGAAGCTTCCGGACGGCAGTTACTTGATCCCCACCCCGCAGACGGCCGGTGGACTGGCGACTTTCAGCACGCCTTGCCCATTCAATGACGATCAGTTTATCGCAAACCTTGACTACATCCAGAGCGACAAGAGCAAGTTCACAGGCCGCTTCTTTTTCGACAACAGCAGCCAGAGCATCACCTTCCCGGCGACGGGATTAGGGGGAAGCACGACCCCGGGATTCCCCTATGATTCGACCACGGGATTTCGAAATTTTTCGCTGGCGCACAGCTATGTGTTCAGCCCGCGGCTGCTCAACCAGGCGGAGATTGCCTACCATCGCATCAATTCCAATCTCCTCCAGCAGGAGGCGTTCAAGTTTTCGGACATCGGGGTCGCGGCCCCGGACTTCGCCAACGCTTACCCCGCTATCAGCATCGCCGGCGCCGTGTCCATCGGAGGCAACGGACAATCGGTTCATCTCATCCAGAACACAACTCAATTTCAAGACACGGTATTCTTCACGAGCGGCCGTCATTCATGGCGGTTTGGCGGTGGGCTGGTACGAGCTCAGAACAACGTCGCGAACTTCAGCTACTTTGGAGGATTGATCTTCGAGACGTGGCCCGACTTCTTATTGGGACAGAGTGGGACCGCGCAGCGACTGCCGCTAAGCAATGTCGTCGGGTTGGTCGATGCACCGGGTTTATTCCAGCGCCAGTGGCGGGTCTGGGACGGGAACCTGTTCGCTCAGGACGATATCCGAGTAACTCCGCGTTTCACCCTCAACCTGGGCATGCGTTACGAGCGATTGGGCGATATGGGTGATAACCTCGGACGGAACTCGACATTCGATATCAATCGGGCCGACCCGAATCCTCCGGCTTCCGGCACCCTCGCCGGGTTCGTCGTGGCCGACAATTTCAGCGGCACGGTTCCGCAGGGAGTCACGAAACTCGACAACAATCTGGCCATCGCAGGGGATAGCCAAAGCACATGGGATCCCAGGGTGGGTTTCTCCTGGCAGCTTCCTCACACCGATCGTGTCGTGCTGCGCGGGGGATACGGCATCTATCACGACCGGGCAAATGGACAACTCGTGTTCCAGTTGTTGGCCAATCCCCCGTTCGGGGCCATTCAGCAAGTGGTTGGCTTGGCCAACGTAAACGCCAGTTTCGCCAGTCCCTTCCCGCCGATACCGACGCTGCCGGCCTTCACGCCTTATTCGCCCACCAC
>CAZIDA010000328.1:0-4493 GCA_964537865.1 uncultured Acidobacteriota bacterium | reverse complement strand
TGAGGGTAACAGAACTGCAGGGGGATTGCAATACATACTTAACCTAGTAATATTAACAGGTTGCTGAAAAACTCGTGGCGCAGACACTCTTGTCTGCGTCCCGGGCTGTTTTCGCTTGAAAATACACGGCAGGCAAGAGTGCCTGCCCCACTTGGGATGATCCTCGAGGAGTTTTTCAGCAACCTGTTAACGAATATTTCCTAAAGTTCTGAAGATGAATGCCGATTAAGAACTTTGAGGCAGCGCGTGTTCTCGTCCGGAAGGAGCCTGTATGGATTTCTACGTAGCTGATTCCATCGTGACCTTCATCACGGTCTCAGTCTTCGCCACCATTTTCTTTTTGTTTTTCAAGCGAGGATTGAGGCAAGCGTATTTCTACCTGTGGACCCTCGGTTGGGGACTGACGCTGCTGCATTATCTCTCGCAAGTGATCGGCGAATTGAGTCCGGTGGGAGTGAATTTTGCCTTCTTCATGGACCGCCTGCTGCTTTCTTTTTCGGTCCTGGTGTTTTTCCTGAGCGCCCGAGAATTTCTCGGCCTTCGTCGATCTCGCGTGTTGCTGGCGGTTCTTGGCGCGCTTTTCGCAATCTTCAGTTACATCTTCATCTATCATGCGCCGGCCGAGCCGAAGGTCATTTTGACGGCGCACTGGACGGCGACCGCATGGAACATTCTTCTTCTTCTCCTGGCGTCGCCGCTCAATCTGCTTTTGGGAGGAGTCCTGTTCTCAACCGGAATCTTGTTCTTTCGCGCGCGAAAGCAAAATCGATCTATCGGCCTGCAGGCTTTGACCTACGCCTTCTTTGTATGGGGAACCGGATTTCTAGCGCTGCCTTTCCTGGGACGATGGGATTACATCATGCCCATGGTCTCGCAATTGTTGAATTTGCCTAAGCCCATTGTGGCGATGGCCATGATCATCTACTTGTTTGAACAGGAAGAAAATGCGGTGCAAGAGCATCGGGACGAGGCGGTGCGGCAGCGCGATTTCGTTCAAAGCCTCATGGACAGCGCGTACGATTCCATCTATCTGACCGATCGCAAGGGAAAATTTCAGTGGGCCAATAAAGCGTGCGAACGGCTCTTGTCCATCTCGTCCGACGATTTGAGAGAGCGGCATTATACCGATTTCGTGGTTTCGGAAGACCAACCGCTCGTCGAGCAAGCGGGCAGGTTGGTCGCCAATGGAATACAGCAGTCCCTCGAAGTCCGAGTCCAGACGGAGGAAGGGAAGCCGCGTTCCATGCAGGTGGTGTTGACGCCGATTCGCGACGCGCAGAATCGGGTGACGGGCTTTCTTACCGTGGGCCGGGACGTCACGGAGATCAATACCATGGAGCGCCAGTTGCGTCACGCGGAGAAGCTGGTGGCTTTAGGCCGGATGATCTCCGGTGTGGCGCACGAGTTGAACAACCCGTTGACGACCATGATGGGTTTCTCGGAGCTGTCGTTGCAAGATAAAACTTTGGAGCCCCGGTATCGGCAGCGCTTTGAGTTGATTTTGCAGGCAGCCACGCGCTCCAAGAAGATTGTCGAAAGCCTCCAGAATTTTGTGCGCGTCCCCGAACACAAAGTGGAACCCATCGAAGTGAACGATCTGGTGGCGGAGAATTTGAATCATCTGGAAAAAGATTTTCAGGCGCAGAAGATCAACACGCGCCTGCGCTTCGGCAACGCCGCCATGTGCGTGGAAGTAGACCGCAGCCGCGTGGGCCAAGTTCTCCAAAGCATCATGAAGAACGCCATGGAAGCCATCAACGAAATCAAAGTGGGAGGCACCATCACCGTCGCGACGGAGGTTGAAGGAGAGAACACGGTCATCTCCATCTCCGACGACGGCCCGGGCATCAAAGAGCCGCAACGCATCTTCGAACCGTTCTACACGACCAAGGAAGTCGGCAAGGGCGCCGGCATGGCCTTGAGCGTAAGCTACTCCATCCTGCAACACTACGGCGGAAAAATCGTCTGCGAAAACAACCCCCAAGGCGGCGCCATCTTCCGCATCATCCTTCCCCTCGCGCCTATGCCTACAACTGCGAATTCAGGCTGGTCTGCCGAGCCGAGACAGAGTTCCGTACAAATTGAAAATGCTTGGAAACGATGATCGCATCCACCTGCTCGCTCACTCTGCGAAGCAAGTCAACGAAATATTTTGCTTACTGGACAGCCATTCACCTCAGTTATGACCGCTTTGGCTGGCTCTATGATTGATCGTCGGCTTCTGTGATGAATCTTGAAAGAGCCCAGGATCCGCGCGAGATATCGAGGCTACCAAAGCATTCCCTCATCTGTGGCGCACGGAACGCGCCGCGGCCACCGAGCTTGCCCAGTGTCCAAGATTCTTCGAAACTATCACCCGCAGCCCTACGTCTAATGAAGAGAACGTGAACTGAGGCTTTGTGCGTTGTTATTGGAATCGGGGCCCGTGGTGCAAGAAACGCACCACGGCTACCAAAACGATCGATTATCCGTGGTGCAGGGAGCGCACCACGGCTACCGAAACGATTGATCATCCGTGGCGCAGAGAACGCACCACGGCCACCGAAACGATTAATCATCCGTGGTGTCCGCCGCGGCGGACACCACGGCAGCCCAAACCTTGATTGATCGAAACGGCGACCTGAATTGAACCGCCGGAGGGGTCGCCATCGTCTGTCACAATTTCCTATCTTCACTTGATTGGCGCATCCCTACCATGATGTTTCAAAAGGAGAGACTCGCATGAGAACCGCCATATCGCTTGCTATTCTTGCAGCAGAATAGAAGGGGTGACACCTGGACATTGGACAGAGACGCGGTGTTTTTCCGAGAGTGATTTTGCTGGTGGTTTGTCTTTCCCTTGGGCGTATAATGGTTTTGCGAATCGAGTGAGGTCATACCCCCGACCAACTTTCCCCCGACGATGGAGTGGCTGTGGCCAGAGCGTTGCGCGTTCAATGGGAAGGATGCTGGTATCACATTACCTCGCGGGGCAATGAGCGGAAGGCCATTTTTCGGGAGGACGAGGATCGCCGGCATTTTCTCGAGTTGTTGGGCGAGATGACCGTGCGATTTCAAACCCGCCTGCATGTGTACACGCTGATGGACAATCATTATCATTTGCTGTTGGAAACGCTGGAAGCGAATTTGGCGCAGGCGATGCAGTGGCTCAACAGCGGATACAGCGGATGGTTCAACCGACATCACCGCCGTCGGGGACATTTTTTGCAAGGGCGATACCAAGGGATCGTGGTAGAACCCGCGCGCAGGGGATTGGAGTTAAGCCGCTATGTGCATTTGAATCCGATTCGGGTAAAGGGATTCAATCTGGACAAAAGGACGCAGCGGCGGAACCGGAGGGGAGTGGGAAGGGAACTCGGAGGAGAGGTGTGGAGAGCCCGCATCGAATATTTAAGGAGTTACCGCTGGAGTTCGTATCGAGCCTACATCGGCTTGGAAGCCATGCCCTCCTGGCTGACTTGTGGAGAGGTGTTGAGATGGATGGGAGGGGCGCGGGAAAGGCGAGGGAAAGCCTACCGCGAATATGTGGAATCAGCAGCGCGGGAAGGGTTGAAGCAAACGCCGTGGGAAGAGTTGCGGGCGCAAGTAGCGCTGGGAGAGGAAGAGTTTGTGCGACAGGTGGAGCGCCACGCACGGGGAGACGACGAGGAGCAGCCGAGTGTGCGCGGGTTGAGGAGAAGAGCAGATTTTGCTCGAGTGGTGAAGGTGGTCGAGCAACTGCGCGGAGAACGCTGGCAACAATTCGCGGATCGGCGCGGGGATTGGGGACGCGACTTGGTGTTATCCTTGGCTCGACGCCATTGCGGATTGACGCTGAGGGAATTGGGGAAGCAGGTTGGGATGGACCGATACAGCGCCGTGAGCAAAGCGATTGTCCGGTTTCAAGAGCGAATTCAGAGCGACGCGAAACTGCAGGCCATGCAACACAAGGCCAATTCTGTTCTGTCCTATGTCCAGGTGTGACCCCTTTTATCTTTTATCGACCCGTGCTCCGCCAAGTTGAGTCGGTGGAGGAAGCCGGCGGTGCGCACTCGATCGCGTTGAGGAATAATCGCAAAAAGGGAGCATCATTAGCAGGAGGATTGATAACCAACGAATTTACTCCCCTCCTCGAGCGGGATGGGCCGTGGTATGTAGCCTGTGGCCCGATCCGAATACCGACGCCATGGAGGCTGTGCCGCGGCATTCTGAGATCTCCAGTTTCCTTGCACGCAAGATTTATCGAAACCTGTCTATTCCAGAGATCGGCAAAGAGAACTAAGGACCTCCCACGCCGGCATGCCGCCATCAGCGCAAAGAGAGTCCGGAGGAATGAATCCTCTGGACTCTCTTTGATGCGTTAGCCTTTCATTCGGGCGCCCCGCCAGAACCTCCTTATCAAGCCTTCATCCGTCTGCTAGAAATAGTACTTGACGCCCAGTTGGATCTTGCGAGAGCTATTGTTGGGGTAGCTCTCACGGCCGAAGACGGAGCTGGTAATGATGGAGCTGTCC
>CAZIDA010000327.1:0-4532 GCA_964537865.1 uncultured Acidobacteriota bacterium | reverse complement strand
GGCCAAATCAAAGTCCTGGGCGTGGGGCCGGGGAAAGTATCGCAAGCCGCTTTGGCCGACGAGATCAAAGCCATCTTCACCAACATGGCGGCCGCTTCCGAATCCGCCGCCAAGCAATTTCGCGACGATTCGCGGCGCTTCTTCATCAACTATTTCAAACAAGTGGCGCGCACCTTTGAGTCCGCGTGGTACGGGCGGAAGTACTCCATCAAATCCGGCACGGCGCTGCGCGCGTTTATCCGGATCGTGCCGGAGGTGCTGCAAGTGATTCGAGCGAAGCGCGGCGACGCGACCGACGCCATCAAGATTCGGGAAGCCATTTCGCCTTGGGCGATGACGATCACCGATCGCCGCTTCGAGACGGAAGCGGAATGGAAATCGAAGTTGATGGGAGGCACGCAGTCCACCGTCGACCTGTTGACCCGCGAACTTCGCGCAGGCTTGCAGGCTCGTTGAACCGGCCGTCAATCAGGAGAGCTGAGGGAAGACGGGAATGCGCCGGGGAGCGCCGGCAATCTTTCATTGAATGATCCAATTCTCGTTTGGTTCCAGAAACCGCAGCCCCACCCGGAATTTGTTGGAGAGCGATTTTCGGGACCACACAATCGCTACCGTGGCCTTCGCCTTGAAACGCTGTTCGAACGCGAGAACCATGAGGATCGCACCCACGTCGAGCGGATTGGCGGTTTCGACGCAGGCGCCGTGGCTGCTGACGTTCTCCGTCATCGTCTCTTCCACAAAGCGCTCGCCGATCTTGTTGGTGCCTTCCAAGGTGATGGGAATGCGCAACGCCACGCGCGGTTCGCCCCGCCGAAGTTTCCAAGGATCGTTGTCGTTCAGGTAGTCGGAGGTCATAAAGTCTCCCACCGGTCGTCGTGCTCCTATCGAGGAGCAGGCTCGAGAAAAATCAACGCTGACTCTAATCCTTCCACGCGAACACTGCAAGCGCGAATTGACCTCAGCTCGGGTGGCCACCGGCCGCGGCGCGCTCTTTGATTGATCGTGGCTACCAATCAATCCGGAATTTCATTTCCTCACACGCGAATCCGCAACGCTTTCATTTTGCGATAGAGGTGGCTGCGCTCGAGGCCCAGCGCGCGGGCTGTATGAGTGATGTTGCCGTGATTTTCATCCAGCTTGCGCAGGATGAAATCGCGTTCGTAAGCTTTCCGCGCGGATTCCAGCGAGGTGGCGGGGGCGATGAGTTCTTCGCCGGTGGAAGAATCGCGCAGCAGCGCCGCGGGCAGATGCCGCAACTCGATGCGAACGGCCGAGGTCATGATGACTAGGCGCTCCATGAGGTTCTTCAGTTCGCGCACGTTTCCCGGCCAAGGAAACTTCACCAAAGCTTCGATCACCTCGTCCGTCAGAGATTTTTCCTTGCGACCGTATTCGCGGGAAAACTCCTGAACGAAGTAGCGCGCCAACACCGGCACGTCTTCCGGGCGTTCGCGCAGCGCGGGAACATAAAACGGAATGACGTTCAACCGATAAAAAAGATCTTCGCGAAAATTGCCTTTTTGAATTTCGTCGTCGATGTTCTTGTTGGTGGCGGCGATGACCCGGACGTCGACTTCGATGGGTTCGCCCGAGCCGACGCGCGCAAAGCGTTGCGTCTCCAGCACCCGCAGCACTTTCGCCTGCGTCTTCAAACTCATGTCGCCGATTTCATCCAGAAAGAGCGTGCCCCGGTCGGCCTGCTCGAACTTTCCGATCTTGTTTTCCGTGGCCCCGGTGAAAGAGCCTTTCATGTGGCCGAAGAGTTCGCTTTCGATCAACTCTTCGGGAATGGCGGCGCAGTTGACTTCGATGAACGGTTCGTTGTTGCGGAGGGATTGATGGTGCAAGGCGTGGGCGATGAGTTCTTTGCCGGTGCCGCTTTCGCCGTAGATGAGGACGCGGCCGTTGGTCGGCGCCGCGATGGCCAGTTGTTGACGCAGCGCGCGCATGGGAACGCTCTCGCCGATGATGGTGTATTTCTGCTTCAACTCGCTGCGCAGCGCCACGTTCTCTTCCGCCAAGCGGCGCTGCTCCAGCGCGTGATGCAGCACCAACATCAGTTTGTCGATGGAGAGCGGCTTCTCGATGAAGTCGAATGCGCCCAGCTTGGTGCACTTCACCGCCGTCTCGATGGTGCCGTGTCCGGAGATCATCACGACCAACGGGGAGTGATCGCTCTCCTTGATGCGTCGCAGCGTCTCCAAGCCATCCATGCCGGGAAACCAGACGTCGAGAAGGACCAGATCGAATTCTTTTTTCTGGACAGCCTCCAAGCCCGCCTCGCCGCTGGCCGCGAGGTCCACTTTGAATCCTTCGTCCTCCAGCACGCCGCGCAGCGAGCTTCGAATGTTCTTCTCATCGTCGACAATCAAAATCGTGTTCTTCAATCGGCCCCCCGGATCAATGGATGCCTGGCGTCTCTTCTAATTGGGCAAAGCGGGCAGTTCGATGACGAACCGCGCGCCGCGCGGCGGATTTTCTTCCACGCGGATGAGTCCGTTGTGATCGGCGATGATGCGGTCGACGATCGCCAGCCCCAGTCCCGTGCCGCGCTTGCGCGTGGAGAAGTACGGCAGAAAAAGTTTGTCCTTGTCTTGCGGACGCACGCCGTGGCCGGAATCCGCCACCACCACTTCCACCGTCTCCCGGCGGGAATCGAAGCGCGTGCGAAACAGCAAGCGTTTCTCCGAGACATCCGCCATCGCTTCCACCGCGTTGTCGATCAGATTCACGAGCACGCGCTTGAATTGTTCCGGATCGACCTGCACTTCCGGAATCTCCACGCGAAAATCCTTCTCGATGGAAATTTCTTTCAAACGTCCGTCGTAAGCCGCCAGCGTTTGTTCGATGATTCGGTTCACGTTGCTGGGAATGGGATTGGCGGACGGCAGCCGCGCGAACCGCGAGAACTCGTCGACCATGCCTTTCAGCGCCGACACTTCCTGCGTGATGGTGGAGGCGCATTCCTGGATCAATTCGGTGAGCGGCGGATCGTTGAGCAACGGCTGCGGCAATCCCGGCGGCGCTCCCTGCGCCCGCTCCAGGTTCTTCAGAATGCGCTCCGCACTCAAATAGATTGGCGTCAAGGGATTCTTGATCTCGTGCGCCATGCGCCGCGCCACTTCGCGCCACGCCACGCTCTTCTGCGCTTTCAAAAGCTCGGTGAGATCTTCGATCACCAGAATGAAGCCAAGGTTCTGTTCGCTGTTGCGCCGCAGGGCGCACGCCGTCATGGCGCAATAAAGATTTCGGTCTTCCGCGATCGGCAGCGTCAACTCGCGGCTGGCGATGGAAAGCACCCGCGCCCGCGCCAGCATCTGTTCCAACACCGAAGTCACCGTGGGTTCGAACAGATCGCTCAGCGTGGAGACCGGCTCATGCAGCGGCTTCAGCATGCGCTTGGCGGCGCCGTTAAGTTGCGTCACTTGAAAATCGTTGGTCAACGAAACCACTCCCGTGGGAATCGATTCGACGATGGTTTCAATGTAGTAGCGGCGCTCTTGAAGTTCGCGGTTGGCGCGCTCGAGTTCCTGCGTCGAACTTTGAAGCGTCTCGCTCTTCTCCTCCAATTGCTGCGTCATGGAGTTGAAGGAGTTGACCAGCAGTTTCAACTCGTCTTGCGCGTTCACCGGAACGCGATGGCCGAGATCGCCTTGCGCCACTTTTTGCGTCGCTTCCGCCAAAGCTTGAATAGGAATGGTGATGCGTTTGGAAATGTAGATGGCGATCCACGAGGCGCTGAAGAGCATGGCGATGGTGATCAGCAGCAGCGTCAGCACCTTGACCTTCTTGAACGTCTTGATGTCGCGCGCCAGGGCCGCGTAGTTGGCGCGCTCGGTGTTGATCATCTGAATCTTTTCCGGCAGATTGGCCGGATAAAAATTGACCGCCGCGATGGAGCCGATCAAGCGCAAGCGTTCGTCTACGATCGCCGTTCCGGCCACGGCGCAGGGTTGATCGCCGATGGCGCTGTCCATCGAAATATCGGAGCGTTGCCGCAAGGCGGCGCCGGCCGATTTCAAGACGTGATCCAACTCCCGCGACAGGCCCACGACCGGCAGGTGATAAGTGAGGATGGGCTCTCCGTTTCGTCCGAACAGCGCCACACCTTCAATTTGAAACTGCTGCGCGGTGCGTTCGATCTCCGCGCGCAACTTGCCGATGTCCCCGGATTTCAAATCGGCCAGCACGACCGGCGAAGTGGCCAGTTCCTTCACAAAGAAATACGTCTGTCCGGCAAAATTGCTCTGATATTGCGCCACGATGTCGCGGGCGTTTCCCAACACCGAGTCCACCGGGATGCTGAACCATTTGTCGAGGCTGCGATTGATCAGCCCATACGCGAAAATAAAAAGGAAGATGACGGGAATGAAGGAGAGGCCGAGAAAAGCGCCCAGCAACTTGGTCTTGAACTTGGAACCCAGCTTGACGGAGCGGCGCTCCACGTAAATCTTGATCAACGATCGCGTCAAGATCAGCGAGAAGACGATGAGGGCCACAAAGATCAAGGTCGACAGCGCAAACAGCACGAC
>CAZIDA010000326.1:0-4542 GCA_964537865.1 uncultured Acidobacteriota bacterium | reverse complement strand
CCTATGAAGTGGGTAGTCGCGACCGCCGATCCTAATCAAATTTCAATCCTCAAGCGCGAACTCGGATGCTCGGAGATCGTGGCGCGCCTGCTTGTCAACCGAGGTCTCTCGACGCCCGAAGCCGCCGCAAAATTCTTGCAGCCGTCGTTGGACGATCTTCACGACCCCTTCTTGATGGCGGGGCTTCCACAGGCGGTGGAGCGGATTTTGCAAGCGGTCGAACGCCGCGAGAAGATTTTGATTTACGGGGACTACGATGTCGACGGCATGACAGCGGTGGTGATTCTTCGAAAGACCATCGAGTTGATCGGCGGCGAGGTCAGCTATCACATTCCGCGTCGGCTCATCGACGGTTACGGAATGCGGGAGGACGTCATTGAGCGCGCGGCCGCCGATGGATTTCGATTGGTCATCAGCGTGGACACCGGCATTCGCGCCTTCGCGGTCGTGGAGGCCGCGACGGCGCTTCACCTCGACACCATCATCACCGATCATCATCTTCCGGAAGAGGAGGAGACCGGGCGCACCGAGATTCCCAAAGCCCTGGCGGTGCTGAATCCCAAGCGCAGCGATTGCTGTTATCCGGAGAAGAATCTCTGCGGATGCGGCGTGGCGTTCAAGTTGGTTCAAGCGCTGCTCCAGAAGGCGAATCGTCAATCGCTGCTTCCCTCGTTTTTGAAAATCGCCGCCATCGGAACCATTGCCGACGTGGTTCCGCTGGTGGGCGAGAATCGCGTCATCGCAAAGTTTGGGCTGGACGGTTTGGCGCAGCCCGCCAATGTGGGATTGAGAGCGTTGATGGAAATCACCGGCCTCAAGGACCGGAAGATTCTTTCCTCCGACGTGGGATTTCGCATTGCCCCTCGCATCAACGCCGTGGGACGCATGGGCGGCGCCAACGAGGTGGTGGAGTTGTTTTCGACCGATGATGAAGACATGACCCGCCTTCTTGCGGAAAAGATGAATTCGATGAACGCCGAGCGGCAGCAGATTGAACAGAACATCATCGAAGCCATTGAACAGCAAATAACTTCCGACACCAGCCTCAAAGACGATCCGGTGTTGGTGTTGGCGGGCGAGGGTTGGCATCGCGGCGTGATCGGCATTGCGGCCTCCAAGGTTTTGGAAAAGCACGGACGACCAACGCTGGTGATTGCCTGCGACGACGGAGTGGGTCAGGGGTCCGGCCGCTCCATCAAGGCGTTTCACATGCTGCGGGCGCTGGACCAAGTGAACGATCTTTTTTCGCGCTATGGCGGACATTCGCACGCCGTCGGATTTTCGCTCCCGGTCGATAAGATCCCGGAGCTGCGCCGTCGCGTGAACGAGTATGCGCGATCGGTCCTGAAGCCGGACGACTTGGAGCCACAGATCGAACTCGACGCGGAGGTGCGGCTGTCCGATCTCGACGAGACTTTTTTTGAGGACTTGCAGCGACTCGAGCCGTGCGGCGAAGGCAATCCCAATCCCATGTTCGCGGCCCGAAATCTGCGGATGGTCTATGAGCCACGTTTGCTGAAGGAGAAGCATCTCAAATTACGAGTTGAACAGGACGGAGTTCAAATGGACGCCCTCGGCTGGGGCATGGGGCCCTGGAAGAGAAATGGAGTGCCGGGTCAGGAAGTGTCGTTGGCTTTTCATCTCGGACAAAATACATTCCAGTCGGTTACTTCGCTGCAACTGATCATCAAAGATTTGGCGTAGGAAGGATTTAATTCCGCCTGAAGATAAGGTTCACTCAGAGGCGGCGCCAACAAACTCGAACCCAGAGGATTTGTGGATTATCGTCATATTCGAGCCTCGCGCTTGGTGGTTGCCATCGCGATTGTCATCATCATCGCGATGACGGCGATGAGTTACTTTCGCCATGTGGCTCGGCTCCGAGCTTCAAGGCAGGACATTCCCAACATCCTTCCCCAAAACGCCGAAAACGCCACGGTCGGTTTCAATTATTCGAAGATTGAGTCGGGACAAACGGTCTATTCCATCAAAGCGTGGCGGAACCTTGGACTCAAGGACAACAAAAATATTCTCGAAGATGTGGAAGTCATCGTTTACGGCAAAGGCGGCGACCGCTTCGACCGCATTCACAGCGCCCGGGCCGATTACGATCAAGATGCGGGCACGGTCCAATTCGAAGGTGATGTGACGCTGCTGTTGAGCAGCAAGAGTCAAGAGGCGCGCGCCAAACTGCTGGCCGGGACGAATCCCGCCAAGGCCTTGCTGAACAAGACCCAAATCAACACGTCGAAGATTCTATACTCGCAGCGCACCAACCAAGTGGAGACCGACCAGCCGGTCCGATTCGTCTTCAACAATTTGAGCGGGACGGCCGTGGGCCTGCATTATGACGCCGCCAAGGATCAGCTTCAGCTCAAGCAGGATGTCCATGTGGAGATGAATGGCGCGGCCGGCAATCCGCCGATTGAGATCACCGGCGGATCGCTGAGCTTCTTGAAGAGCAGCCGGGAAATATTGCTCTCCGCGCCCGTGGAAATTCGCCGGGGCGACGACGTGATGACGGCGCAGAACGTGGTCCTTCATTTGGACGCCGACAACCGCATTCAAAACGCGGTCGCGACCGGGAATCCTGCGCTGAAGTCCGTCTCCGCAAACGCGCAGATGGATCTGACGGCGGACACTGTCACCGCCAATCTGAAAGATGAAGGGAAGACCCTGGACACGATTGTGGCCGAAGGCAATGTGCAAGGCGCCAGTCGCGCCAAAACTACCACCACCGAAATAAAAGCGCAGCAGTTGACCGCGAAGTTTTCCGGTCCAAAGAACGAGCTGCAACAATTGGTCGGGGAGAATAATGTGGTGATGAAGATTCTTCCCGTGGCGGGGGGCGTGACGCCCAGCAGGAACGTGACGTTCGGCAAGGGCGTGACGCCCACCAGGAACGTGACGTTCAGCAAGGGCGTGACGCCCGGCAGGAACGTGACGCCCGGCGATGGCGTGAACTCCGCTAAAGTGGCGCCCAGAGGCGCGGCGCAAACTTCCGGCCTGGCGTTTTCGCTATCGAACGCCAACGAGGAAAAAGTGCTGAGTTCGGCGCGCGTCGAGATTACGCTCCGTCCGGGCGGGAAAGAAATCGAGCGCCTGGTGTGCCCGACCGCAAGCACGCTCCAAATTCTTTCGCCCGTGCCGACTGAGGATCAGAAGACGATCCGCGGCGATCACTTTGAAGCGACCTTCGCCGAACCACGCAATGTCCTCGACTCCTTTCAGGCCGACGGCCATGTCATCGTCGATTTGGAGCCGAAACAGCCGCTTCCTTCCAGCACGCATCGCCGAACGCAAAGCGACACGCTGGCGGCGCATTTTGATCCGCAGAGCGGCCTGCTCAGCGGCCTCGATCAATCCGGGAACTTTCACTTTTACGAATTGGAAATGACGGCGCGACAGAATTTGAAGCCCGGTGATTTGCTGCGGCAAGCCACGGCCGAAAGCGCTCATTATTCGGCGGCCACGAAGGTGACCACGCTGGACGGCCGACCGGAAATTTGGGATTCCACGACGAAGACAAAGGCCAAGTCCGTCGTCATGGATGAAAACTCCGGCAAGGTATCGGCAAGCGGCGGCGTGCTGACCCTGTATCAGGATCCGAAATCTTCCACCGGTCCCTTTGCGAACAGCAATTCACCGGTCTTTTTGACGGCTGATCGAATGACCGGCGAATCCAAAGCCAAGACGGCCGTGTACAGCGGCAACGCCCGCATGTGGCAGGACGACGATGTCATCAAGGCGGATGAGATTCATCTCGACCAGAATTCCAAAACCATGACCGCCGGACATCATGTGTTGAGCGCTTTTCTGGTGGAGGAAACCGGCAAGGCAAAGAAAGATTTCGTCTCCATCGCTTCCGACACCTTGAAGTACGAAGATGCGATCCATCGAGCGCGCTACGAAAAGAACGTGGTGATGAAAGGCGAGATGGGCGTGCTTCAGGCGCCGCGGTTGGATATCTTCTTGGTGGATCAACCGAAGCCTCATGAAAGCCGCATCGATCGCGCCGTGGCGCAAGGTGGAGTCACGATTGTGCAGCCGGAGCGGCGGGCGCGCAGTGAGCGCGCGGAGTTTTACGCCCGCGACAACAAAGTGGTGTTGACCGGGGATCATCCCACCATCGTCGACGCCGCCAAGGGCGCGACCACGGGGCGTGAATTGACTTTCTTTACCCGCGATGATAGGATTTTTGTCGATGGTGACAATCAATCGCGCGCAATCACCCAGCACAAAGTAGCTCGGCAATGACCTCGAAGCGAACGCCTGCCACCAGTTCATCATCGAACGGCTCCCAGATCCTTAGGACAATTGAAATCAACAAATCGTATCGAGGACGCCGCGTGGTGAATTCGGTCAACCTGGAGGTGTCGCAGGGAGAAGTGGTGGGATTGCTGGGACCGAACGGCGCCGGAAAAACCACGACCTTTCACATCATCGTGGGATTGACGCTTCCGGACTCCGGCAGCGTCAAGTTGAACGACGACGACATCACGCGATTGCCCATGTTTTTGCGGGCTCGCAACGGCATCAGTT
>CAZIDA010000325.1:0-4556 GCA_964537865.1 uncultured Acidobacteriota bacterium | reverse complement strand
CCATTGGGGACGAGGCTGCGATCAGTTCTAACCAATGGGATCAATTTCAAACTCCTGGGTGCGCCGATTCATCAGCGCATAGCGACTGTGCCGAAAATAGCTTTGGTAGCCCCGGCCGTTCTTTAGGCCGGGGGTTCTTGGCTGCCGTGCTGAAAATAGTCCCAGTTTCTCTGCGTCGTCTCTGCCCACCGCGGCGGCCGCCTCTGCGTTGATTGGCCAGCCCATCAAGCTTGACATTTTTCTCAATCCTTCTCCTGTCCCAATCCTGGGAATTTTCTTCCCAAAACCGCACAGAAAGATTCTCTCATTCCGGAATTCTGAGCCGCTACTGGTGTGAAAACAAAAAGATTAGGATTGTTTCGAGAATGGCATATGATTAGCTTCTGAAATTCAGGAATCATCAGTCCCATGATCTGCAGCGGTCGGCTGAAGGACACGTGGATTCGTGCTGCCCCGGCGCCGGAAGCTTGAGGGAGTACGAGGCTGCTGGACTGATGAGCATTCTCGCGGTGTTCCCGTTGAGTAGAGAGGAAAATTCAGATGATCATTTTGAAGGATCTCGAGAAGAGCTACGCTGTCGGAGCGGGAAAATTTTTTGTGTTGCGGCGGATCAACATGGAAATCCCCGAAGGAGCGTTCATCACCATCATGGGGCCGTCCGGCGCCGGAAAATCGACGCTCCTCAGCATCGTCGGAATGCTCGACAGCGCCTGGAAGGGCGAGTATTACCTCTTCGATCATCCGGTGCATCAGTTAAAGCTGAAAGAACGCAACGCCCTGCACAAGCAATACATCGGATTTGTTTTTCAAAGCTATCATCTCATCGACAACCTCACGGTTTACGAGAATCTCGACATCCCGCTGTCGTATCGCAACGTCAAGAAGTCGGAGCGCGAAAGCATCGTGTGCGATGTCCTGGATCGATTTCAAATCGTCGGGAAGAAAGATTTGTTTCCGACACAACTCTCCGGCGGCCAGCAGCAGTTGGTGGCGATTGCGCGCGCCGTCATCGCCAATCCGAAATTGATTCTGGCCGACGAGCCGACGGGAAACCTTCACTCCACTCAAGGCAAGGAAATCATGGAGATGTTCAAGCGCCTGAACAACGAAGGAACCACCATCATTCAAGTCACGCATTCGGAAACCAACGCCGCTTATGGGGACCGGATTATTCGCTTGAAGGACGGGTGGATTGTCGATCACGACTAATTTTTAAAGAGCCGCGCCATCCGAGAGTTGAAAACGAGGAGCATTCCGAATCATCCCATGTCGACCGCAAATTCAAATCCCGTGAGAATTCTGATCGCCGACGATCAGCCCGACGTCCGCGAAGCCCTGCGACTTTTGCTCAAAGGAGAAGGCTATCAAATTGAAGCCGTCTCCTCACCGCCGGCGATTTTGGCGGCGATTGAAGAGCGCGATTTCGATGTGTTGTTGATGGACCTGAATTATGCGCGGGACACCACTTCCGGGGCGGAAGGCCTGGAGCTGCTCACGAAGATTCAGAATCTCGACGGCACGCTTCCCGTGGTGGTGATGACGGCGTGGAGCAGCATCGACATTGCGGTGGAAGCCATCCGGCGCGGGGCCCGCGATTTCATCCAGAAGCCTTGGGAGAACGCGCGACTGCTGACCATTCTTCGAACGCAGATTGAATTGGGCCAGGCGCTGCGGCGCGGCCAACGCTTGGAAGCGGAGAATCGATTGCTCCGCGCCGAAGGGCTTCCCAAGCTGATCGCAAAATCACCGGCCATGCAACCGGCGCTTCAGTTGATTGCGCGCGTCGGTCCTTCCGACGCCAACGTCTTGGTGACCGGCGAGCACGGCACCGGAAAAGAGGTCGTCGCCAAAACGTTGCACGCGCTGTCGCCGCGCGCCAGCACGCCCATGGTCGTGGTGAACGCCGGCGGCCTTTCCGAAGGAGTTTTCGAAAGCGAATTGTTCGGGCACGTGAAAGGCGCCTTCACCGACGCCAAGACCGATCGGGTGGGGCGCTTTGAGCTGGCCGATGGTGGAACTCTGTTCCTCGACGAGATCGCCAACGTCCCCATGAATCAACAGGCGAAGCTGCTTCGCGTTTTGGAGACCGGTGAAATGGAGCGCGTGGGTTCGTCGAAGACGCGTCGCGTGAATGTCCGAGTCATCTCCGCCACCAACGCCAATCTTCCAGAGGAAGTCGGCCACGGCCGTTTTCGCGAGGACTTGTTGTTCCGACTGAACACCGTCGAAATTCCGCTGCCCCCGCTCCGAGAGCGGCGAGAAGATATCCCGCTTCTCGCCAATCACTTTGTGGTTCAGTATGCGCAGCGATATCGAAAGCAGGTCATCGGGTTTGATCCGGCCGGCATGCAGGCGTTGATCGATCATCACTGGCCGGGCAACGTCCGGGAACTGGATCACGCCGTGGAGCGCGCGGTTCTGCTGGCCCAAGACCAATACGTTCGCATCGGCGACTTGGGACTGCGCGCCAGCCGCGAGGGCAGCACGCGCATCGAAGAGATGAGTTTGGAAGAAGTGGAATGCTATCTCATCCGCAAAGCCCTGACACGCTATCAAGGCAACGTCAGCCAAGCCGCCGAAGCGCTGGGACTGAGTCGAAGCGGATTGTATCGACGTCTCCAAAAATTTGGATTGTGAAAGACGCGATAACCGGCCCCGATGTATCGTGGCCGGACGTCCGGATCGTGACGACGCCCGGGATTCGACGGAACCGCAATGGCCAAATTCCAAATGCCAAAGTCCAAACAAGGATCAAAATCCAAGCGCCCATCCCCAACGTGCCCGGTCGGGTCCCGTTGCTTCTTCGACGGAGAAACGAGTTGGAATTTGAGAGTTGGCCATTGTTTGGAATTTGGCATTTGACATTTGGATTTTTGCTTTTCCAGGAGGAACTTCACTGCATTCTCGGGGCAGTCCCTCATGGGATCCGCCGCGACGATCACTCCAGGGGATGAAAATGATCTCGTGGATTGGAACTGATCGCAGCCTCGTCCCCGAAGGGGACGCGTCCTCCAGCCCAGGGTTGTCCGCCCGCTCTTGGGCGGACTACCCTGGGTCCGAATCGTCACCAACGGCCCAACCCTGAAAGGGTTGTGTCAAACGACCGCACCTATTTTCGGCGCAGACAAGAGGGCCTGCCCCCCAGCTATGGCCGACTATTCGACACCCCACAAACGATTTCATCTCAACCTGGAGCGGCGTTTGCTGTTGATGGCTTTGGCCGCCGGTCTGCCCGCCGTTCTCGTCTCGATGATCATCTTGTGGTGGGGCGATTACTCGTCGAAGGTGCAATGGACGCTTTCCTTTTTCATCTTCGCCTTCTGGTTGGGATTTTCATTCGCGCTTCGACGGCGCGTGGTGATGCCGCTGCAAACGCTCTCCAACCTTCTGGCGGCCTTGCGCGAAGGTGATTACTCCATTCGCGCTCGCAGCGCCGATCGAGAAGACTCGCTGAAAGACGTCATGATCGAAGTCAATTCCCTCGGCGAAACGCTGCGAGAACAGCGTCTGGGCGCTTTGGAAGCGACCGCGCTGCTGCGAACCGTGATGTCGGAAATCGACGTGGCGGTGTTTGCCTTCGACAATGAGGAGCGCGTGCAGCTCGTGAATCGCGCCGGCGAACGGTTGCTTGATCAACCCATGGAGCGCCTGTTGGGACACCGCGCCGAAGAGTTGGGCCTGCACGATTGCTTGGGCGAAGATGCTCCGCACTTGATTCAGAAATCATTCCCCGGCGCCGAAGGCCGCTTTGGAATTCGCCGCAGCCTGTTTCGCGAGAAAGGAATGCCTCATCAACTTTTGGTGCTAAGCGATCTGAGCCGGGCGCTGCGCGAAGAAGAACGACAAGCCTGGCAGCGACTTGTTCGCGTCTTGGGGCACGAGCTGAATAACTCGCTCGCTCCCATCAAATCGATGGCCGCCACGTTGATCAGCCTGATCGCGCGGGAGCCGCTTCCCGCGGACTGGCAGGAAGATATGCAACAAGGATTAGGAGTCATCGGTTCGCGCGCCGAAGCCTTGAACCGCTTCATGGCAAGTTATGCTCGCTTGGCGCGCCTACCCTCGCCGAAGTTTCAATCCTTCGACGTGGGCGATTGGATTCGCCGGGTGACCGGACTGGAGACGCGCATTCCCATCACCATCGATCCCGGCCCCGACCTCACGATTGAGGCCGACGGGGATCAGTTGGAGCAGTTGCTCATCAATCTCGTTCGAAATGCCGTCGACGCCGCGCTCGAAACCGGTGGGGGCGTGATGGTGAGTTGGAGAAGGCGAGGAAACTTCGTTGAAGTGAAGGTCGTCGACGAAGGGCCGGGACTTTCGAACACCGCCAATCTATTTGTTCCCTTTTTTACCACCAAGCCCGGCGGCTCCGGCATCGGTTTGGTCTTGAGCCGACAGATTGCCGAAGCCCACGGCGGCTCCTTGACTTTGGAAAATCGCCGCAGCGCCAATGGTTGCGAAGCGCGTCTTCGCTTGCCGTGCTGAGATTGGAGTGCGCCGAGCTTCGGTAGCTCCGCCCGTTCCCGCCACGGCCGGGCGGGGGTGTTTGACCG
>CAZIDA010000324.1:0-4562 GCA_964537865.1 uncultured Acidobacteriota bacterium | reverse complement strand
TCCAGGTCCCCGGCTACGGATCTGCCGCCCTACCGGGCTCGCATCATTTCACGTCCAGGGTCCTCATACGTTCAAGTGCGATCGAAACGCTTGATCGGTTGCCTCGAAAATGATTTCATTTTCCCTGCTCAGCAAGTTTCGAAAACCTTGCTTTTCTGACAAGATTTTCAGGTCGCGTCGACATAGCCTTGAGTGCCATTTGGTTGCGGCCCCGGGCCGCTCAGCGCCACCTCTGCCCGCCGCGGCGCCTCGGCGGTGAATCCATTGTTGCAGCGATAGGATTGGAGAATTTGATTTAAAGGAATATTGGGTTGAGGAAATTTGGAGGCGGCGACCCGAATCGAACGGGTGAATAGAAGTTTTGCAGACTTCTGCCTTACCACTTGGCTACGCCGCCATCAAACATCGGCACAGACAGAAAATGGATTCTTTCGAATCCATTAACGATTAGGCAGGTGCAAGAGTTCTCGTTTGAGTTTATGTCAGGCTGAGAAGTCTGACTGTTCTCTTGACGCCTGCCTAAGCCGCTTGCCAAAGCCCTGCCTTGACGGCCACTGCTGCTCATTCGCTCTGGCGATTCTTACCCACCTTGATTGGCTCAAATCTCAGATGAAGGAGCTCGTCCTCCGGTGGGTTCAAGATTTCAAATATATGCGCCGGAATGAAGCCTCCCGGCTCACCGCGCCCTTATTTTTCCCACCGATTATTAGCATATCTCGCGGGAGATTTCCATCAAAAACTTTCTCTCGATGCCCTTCAGTCGAAGCGCGGCCTACGCAGAGCCGCCGATCAATCCCTTGATGCGCCCACCAGTTGCCGCAGCATGTACGGAAGGATGCCGCCGTGACGATAATAGTCGACTTCGATGGGCGTATCGAGCCGGGCAATGAGTTTGACTTCCTCCTTCTTTCCGTCGGCACGATGGATATTCAGAAGCACCTCTTGTCGAGGCTTCAGTTCTCGATCAAACCCCGTCAAATCGAACGTCTCGTCTCCCTTCAGTTCAAGCGTCCGCGCGTTCATGCCATCAGGAAACTGGCATGGAAGGACTCCCATCTGCACGAGGTTGCTGCGGTGGATGCGTTCGAAGCTCTGCGCAATCACCGCGCGCACGCCGAGCAAGCGTGTTCCTTTGGCCGCCCAGTCGCGCGAACTGCCGGTTCCGTATTCTTGTCCGGCAAAAACCATCAGCGGAACTCCTTCCGACTGATATTGCATCGCGGCGTCATAGATACTCATCTGCCTGCCCTCGGGATGATGTCGCGTCTCCCCGCCTTCGACGCCGGAGAGCATCAAGTTTTTGATGCGCACATTGGCGAACGTTCCGCGCGTCATCACGCGATCGTTGCCGCGCCTCGATCCATAGCTGTTGAAATCGGCGGCCTCGACGCCTCGCTCCTTGAGGTAAACGCCGGCGGGCGAAGTCGCTTTGATCGAGCCGGCCGGGCTGATGTGATCCGTCGTCACCGAATCACCGAAAATCGCCAACGCGCGCGCTCCTCGAAACGGTGTCACCGCGGCAGGCGTCAATTCAAAATGTTCGAAGAAGGGCGGCTCTTGAATGTAAGTCGATTCGGGATTCCATTGATACACGTCGCCCACGGCGCTGGGAATTTCGTTCCACAGCGGATTCTTGTCGGCAAAGTCGGTGTACAAGCGACGATATGTTTCCGGATCGAGCGACGCGCTCATGGCCGCCCCGACTTCCTCCAGGCTGGGCCAAATGTCGCGCAGATACACTTCCTTGCCGTCTCTTCCCTTCCCCAACGGATTCCTGGTCAAATCGATTTCCACCGTTCCCGCCAGCGCGAACGCCACCACCAACGGCGGGCTCATCAAAAAATTCGCCTTCACGCTTTGATGGATGCGCGCCTCGAAGTTTCGATTGCCGCTCAATACGCCGGCTGTAATCAAGTCATTCTTGGTAATCGCGTCTTCGATTTTCGGATCCAGTGGGCCGGAGTTTCCGATGCACGTGGTGCAACCGTATCCCACCAACTGAAAACCGATCTGATTCAAATACGGCTGCAGACCGGTTTTTTCGAGATAATGCGAGACCACTCGCGAGCCGGGCGCCAACGACGTCTTCACGGTTTGCCGCACCGTCAATCCTTTCTCCACCGCCTTCTTCGCCAACAACCCAGCGGCCAACATGACGCTCGGATTCGAGGTGTTGGTGCAAGAAGTGATGGCCGCGATGACCACGTCGCCGTGTCCCAAATCGGTCTTCACGACCGAAGCTCGCTCACGGTGCGAGGAATTCACCTGGTCCGGCGTGGGCCGATTATTCATCATTTCGAGTTCCGTCAAAACACTCGTCTGGTTTGCGCCCGGTCCTCGGGAGGCCGTCAACGGCAAGTCCGTTCGTTGGTCTCCGCCGCCCCTCATCGCACTCTGAGGCGAAGTGAGCGAAGGATCAATCTCAACCGCCACGCGCCGAGCGATGGAGTCTTTTGGTTTGTTGAAGCCGTTTTCGCTCCCCGGCTTTTGAAGCAGATCGATGAACTTCTCTCTCAGGCTGCCCAAATCAATTCGATCCTGAGGACGCTTCGGTCCCGCAACGCTCGGTCGCACCGCGGCCAGATCGAGTTCCAACACGGTGGTGTAATCGACCTGGCCGGGCTGCGGCATTCCAAACATTTCTTGCGCGGTGAAATACCGGCAAATGAGATCGACGTGTTCGGTGCCGCGGCCCGTTGCTTTGTAATAGGCGCAGCTTTGCTCGTCGATGGGAAAGAATCCCATGGTGGCGCCGTATTCGGGCGACATGTTGCCGACCGTGGCGCGATCCGTCACCGGAAGTCTGGACGCGCCCTCTCCGAAGAACTCCACAAATTTTCCGACGACCTTCGCTTGGCGGAGCATCTCCGTAATGTGCAAGACGAGATCGGTGGCCGTCACGCCGCTATTCAGTTGGCCGGTCATGTGAACGCCCACCACATCCGGTGTGAGAAAATAAACCGGCTGGCCGAGCATTCCGGCTTCGGCTTCGATGCCGCCCACGCCCCAGCCGGCCACGCCCAGGCCGTTGATCATGGTGGTGTGCGAATCGGTGCCCACCAAAGAGTCCGGATAACAGATTCCATCTTTCTCGTGCACGCCCTGCGCCAGGTATTCCAAGTTCACCTGATGACAAATACCGATCCCCGGAGGAATCACATTGAAATTGTGAAAGGACTTCTGTCCCCATTTCAGAAACTCATAGCGCGGGCGATTGCGTTTGAATTCCATCTCCATGTTCAGGCGAAGCGCGTCGACGGTGTTGAAGTAATCCACCTGCACGGAGTGATCGATCACGAGATCGACGCGCACCGACGGCTCGATGACTTTCGGATCTTGCTTCAACCGAGCGACCGCGGATCGCATCGCCGCCAAATCCACCAGCAGCGGAACCCCGGTGAAGTCTTGCAGTAAAATTCGCGACACCACAAACGGGATTTCATCTTCTCGCGGAGCGTTCGGCTTCCAATTGGCCAACGCGCGAATGTTCGCTTCGGTGATTCGTTTTCCGTCGTAGTTGCGCAGGACCGATTCCAGAACAATTCTCACGCTCACCGGCAAACGCGAAATGGGGCCCACGCCTTCTTTTTCCAGTTGCGGCAGCGAGTAGAACTGGGCCGCGCGTCCGCGGCTCAGCCGAAGTGATTGAAGCGAGTTGAACAAACTGTGCGGCATCATGTCCCCTCAGTCTCGCGCGAAAGCACGTCGACGGATGATCGACGGAGCAGACTCCCCGTGAATGAGCCGGCCGGCGAGTCAGTGTTGTGAAAAATCAGTGTACGGCGCGCGCGGTGATCCGTCAAGAAGGCGACCGGCATCAATGGCAGGATTCGAAATACGTGGAAAGGAGACGGGAAGAATGAGTCTGACCCACACAAAAAATGGAGCGGGAAACGGGATTCGAACCCGCGACCTCGACCTTGGCAAGGTTGCGCTCTACCAGCTGAGCTATTCCCGCTCGATCTTGCGGGGCGCCACTGTTCGTTGCGCCTCGTTCAAGCGACGCCAATTCTAGTGAGGGGACCCCAAAAAGTCAAGGCAGTCGCAGGCGCCGAAAAATGAACGCGTCACTCATCACGCCTTAGCGACTTTTTCCTGAAGCACGGCCTCGCGCAAAAACTTGGCGGCTTCTTCAGGCGGTGTGGGATTGATGTAGAAACCGGTTCCCCATTCAAAGCCGGCGACCTTGGTCAGCTTCGGCATGATCTCGATGTGCCAATGGTAGAAATCGTTGATCTCTTCGCCGAAGGGCGAGGTGTGGATCATGATGTTGTAGGCCGGATTGTCGAGCACCTGAACCATGCGCCGAAGCGTCTCTTTGGAGATGCGCGCCAGGCTTTCGTACTCGTAACTCTGCGCTTCCTCGAAGCAAGAGTCATGCAGCTTCGGGAGAATGTACGTTTCGAACGGAAACCGCGGCGCGTACGGCTCGATTGCGACGAAGTCTTTGTTCTCCTGAATCAGCCGTATGCCGGCCTCGCGCTCCTGCCGAATGATGTCGCAATAGATGCATCGTTCCTTCATCTCAAAGTGACTTCGCGCGCCATTCACCTCTTCGAAGA
>CAZIDA010000323.1:0-4570 GCA_964537865.1 uncultured Acidobacteriota bacterium | reverse complement strand
TCTCAAGACTTGACCTTGGAGGCGACGGGATCGAGGGCCGGCGCTGCTTCCTCGGAACGATCGGGCTTCAAATCCCCGGGATTTTCGGCCGGTGGGGCCGGCTTGAATCCGCGGAACAGCGGCCGTTGAAACATCGAATGAAAGCTGGTCCATTCCTCGCTCAAACTGCTGTCGTGCTCCAGAATCCATTGCATGGCCTGAATCTTCGAATCCAAATCGTCCAGCTTGTGCAGGATCAATGCTTCCACCGTCATCGGCAACTTGGGAGAGCCGAATTCATATTCTCCGTGATGGCTGATGATGAGATGCGCGATGAGCGTCTTCAGCCTCGGCGGAAAGTCCGGATGCTTCGCGATGATCTGATTGATCATCTCCAACTCCAGCACCATGTGACCGAGGAGCTGACCGTCGGTGGTGTACCCGAAGCCCCGATCATAAGAGAGCTCGTAGATCTTTCCGATGTCGTGCAAGATGGCGCCCGTCAAGAGAAGTTCCACATCCAGGTTCTGATAATTCTGGGCGACCAAGCGAACCAATCGGCACAGGGAGATGATGTGCTCGAGCAATCCGCCCAGGAAGGCGTGGTGCATCGACTTGGCGGCGGGCGCAAGTTTCAAACGTCGCGCCACTTCGTCCTGCAGCAACAGATCCTCCATGACGGTTCGAAGATGCGGATTGTCGAAGCCCGACACGGTGTCGAGCAGTTCGATGTACATCGCCTCCACGTCCTTCGTGGTGGAGGGAAAGAAGTCCATGAAATCCACCTCGTCATCATTGAGGCGGCGCAACTTGTGCGCGGTGAATTGCGGTTTGTTGCGATAGATCTGAACCAGACCTTTCGCTTTGATGAATTGATCCTTCTCGAAGAGCGGCTCGAACTCCTCCACGTTGTCCCACATCTTGGCGTCCAATTCGCCGGTCTTGTCGGCGAGAACCATCGACAAATACGGCTCCCCGGTCTTCTTGCTCCGGATCTCTTTGGAGCGAACCAGAAAAGTCTCGGCGACTACCGTGTTGGCTTCGAATTGGCGAATATATTTTTCTTTCATAAAGGATCCCAAATCATATTCAGGGGAGATCTTTTACAGCTTGACATCGCGGCGGAGGTAAGAATCCATCACTTGCTGGAGCGAGTTTCTCTTCTCGTTGCGTTCTGAAAATGCGCGCGGATCAAGCGCTCGTTTTCTCCGGCGCTTCCGACTCCGCCTCCGACGTCAGGCGAAAACAGCGACTCGGCGACGGCTCCGGTCCCGCGGCCCGGCGACCGAGCAGATGGGCGGGCAATTGGACGATCTCGACCTTCAAGCGATCGCGGGCGCGCAAAATCTCAAGCCGATCTCCCACACCCACGAAGCGCCCCGCTTTGGCTACTTGTCCGTTGACGCGAATCGATCCGCGTTCGCACATCCACTTCGCCAGAGTGCGGCGACGAACCAAACCGCTCCACTTCAAAAACACATCCAGTCGCAGGCGTGTGGGAAGAGGAGCGAGTTCTTCTCCCGATTCATTTCGCGGCGACTTCATCGGTTCCCGGAGCAGCGCCCGTATCCACCCAACCAGCCTTCACCTCGACAAAGGCCTTCTTTCGGGCTTCGGTCAGGAATTGGCGCAAGGCGGGGTTCAGCTTGCTCATGTAAATCGCGTCGGAGATGGAGTTGCTGACGCGGTCCACCGGCAGCAATCCGGCCTCATGTTTGTCTTCCAGCTTGATGATCATGAATCCGAATTTGGTGCGGATCGGTTCGCTCACTTCATTTCGATTCAGCTTGAAGGCCACGTCCGCGATCTCTTTCAGCAACTGGCTTCGTTGGATGTAGTCTTGCTCTCCGCCCTCTTTGGCCGTCGGGCCGTCCGAATACTTCTTGGCCAACTCCGCAAAATCTTCGCCTTTCTTGGCGCGCGCAGCCAAATCCGCGGCCTTCTTCTCCGCCTCCTGGATTTGAGCCGGGTTCTTGTTCTCCGTGGAAATCAGAATTTCCCGGAACTTGACTTCGGCGGGGCGCTCGAAGTCCTTCTTGTGGGCCTCATAGTACTTGTTGATTTCTTCCTGGGTCACTTGCACGCGCCGCCCGACTTCCTGCCGAATCACCGACTGCGTGTACAGGTTGTTCTTGATATTGTTTTTGAAATCTTCATAGCTGATCCCCGATTGAGTCACCGCTTGTTCCAGATCGTCCATGGTCTTCAGGTGATTCTTCTCGCGGATGCTGTCGAGTTGCTTCACCAGATCGTTGTCGACGCTGATTCCATCATCCTTGGCAATCTGAATGAGGAGCAACTGGTCGATCAGGTCCCGGAGAATATTCTTTTCGCGAAGGGCCATCTGATGATCGAGGTCCGCGCCAAAATAATTCTGGCTCAATTCCTGCCGCAACTCGTCCTTGCTGCGTTCGTAATCGGATTGGGTGATGATGTCGTCGTTGACTCTGGCAATGATCTGTTCGACGACCTTCCGCTGAGCGAAAATGACGCCGCTCCACAAGAACACCAAACAAAGAAATACCGCGGAGATTTTCTTCATAACTTTTGACTTTCTTGCGCTCGCTTGAGAGGCAATTTGGCTGATGCCAGGAAGCATTATACGCCGGCGGAAGGTCTTGTCAATTCGGGGACCAGGACGCGGCGCCGCGTCACCGGGGAAGTCTCTGTTCTCCTGAAATTTGCTGAAAAAGGACTGGGACACGAAGACGTTTCGAAGCCACGTGAGGTCATCTCGCGCCGCGCGAGAGGCGGAAAGGCAATTGTCCCAGATAAGCGTTGGTGTAATCCGTGTTCAACAACGTGGAGTAATGGTTTCCAGTGCAAGAGCTTTGGTTGGCGAAAATCCCGCCAATCCCCTTGGGGACATTGGGACTTCCATAACCGTTTCCGGTGAAAGTGCCATTGGGCGCGTAGAGAACGCCTTGGAAGCTGGCCGAGCCGGTGAAAGTTACGCTTCCGGTGACGAAGTACACGCCGTAAATCGTAGAGTTCCCGTTGACCGTCAGATCTCCGTTGATGTACACGAGGTAAGGAACGCCGGTCATGGGGTCCGGCGGACTTCCCGAGGGAGGGACCTTCCAAAATTGAGGCGGCAACGGAGCGGAGTCGGTGATGCTGCTGTTGTACGAATAATCCGCGTTCTCCTGAATGGCTTGCTCGATTTCCGCGGCATCGGGAAGCCCACACATCGGCGTAACACCATAATTGGCGTCGGAAGTTCCCGGCCAAATGGACGGGGCCGACGGGTCAACGACGGTGGGAGAAATCCATCCTTGCGGCGGAAAACTCGAGGAGCCGGTCGGCTCTCCGCAGGAAGTGATCGGATGCGGAGGAAAAGAATTGACGAGGTCTTCTGTGTAAAAAGCGCTGGTGATGACTTGCTTGCTTTGCACGTTGCTGTTCAAGCTCGCCGTGGAAGTCAGAAGATACTTGTGCAGCGTTTGTCCGGCCGCATCCAGGGTGCGACCGAGGTAGGTGATTTGAGCGCGATAGGCGCCACTTCCCACCGCGACTGGGACGCTTCTCAAAACCGGCGTCCCGCTAGGAGGCACCGGGCAGGGCGGGGCGCTGCTGTCGTTGTAGAAGCAGCGAGTCACGTCCACCGGAAACGTCCCGTTGAATAGCGTGGGGTTGAACTGACTGCGCGGAGTCTGCATGATCATCTTGATGGCTTCTTCCGAGCCGGCTTCGGCGATGTAAGCCGTCGAAAGAGTGCGTCGATCGCCGTGGCTGATGATGGTGTCCGTAACGGCGTTGAGCACAAAACCCATGCTCAACCGCGAGAGGATTAACACCCCAATCAACACGATCAAGACCACCGATCCCTTGCAGAAGTTGACTCGACGCGGTCCGCGCAATCGGTTTGTCAAACCGGATCTCGCCAAGCAGGGATGCAAAACACGGGAGCAGTAATCTCCCAAGCTTTTCTTTGTTCGAAATTGAAAATTTGTTGCGCTCGAATTCATGGCGCTTCCTCAATAATCAACGCGGCGGGTTGTAAACGTCGTGCGCGCCGTGATGATCCCGTAACTGTTCCGCACGGCTTGGACGTTGACGGTGATTTCCTTTTCTTTCGGATCCATGCTTGCGACGTTGATGGTGCGAATGAATCTCACTCGGGCATCCGTTGAAGAATATGCGGCGCCCGTGGCCGGGTCTGACGAGTTTCCATCTTGATCGAAGTAAGTCGTCACCGGGGAGGAAGGCAGCGCGCTGAAACTCAGGCTTTGCATGGATTCAATGCCTTGCTCTGCTAAAGTGACGGTGGAGGTTTCCACCTTTGATTGCGCGGCAGAAGAAATTCCAACGGCCATCAAACGCGCGATGCCAAGAAAAACGAGAATCGCCAGCAGCGTCCCGATGAGGACTTCGAGCAAAGTCATTCCCCGTTCGTCATGGGAGATTCGAGAAGGAAGTAACTGAATTGTGCGCATGAGTATCTTTCATCGCCTCTAACTGCTCAGCGCCTCACCAGGAGAGGCTTCGCACATCGTCGATAACATGACTTCACTGATTTGGACACGCTTCACTTTCGCAGCTCGCGCGCCGGCCTTCCTCATGTTTCTTCCATACTGCACCAAGTGTGAAT
>CAZIDA010000322.1:0-4579 GCA_964537865.1 uncultured Acidobacteriota bacterium | reverse complement strand
GGCAACTGCACGTAACGCACGGTCCCGCCGTTGCCCTTGATGGCCGCGTACATGCGCTCCGACTGAATCGGAAACGTCCCGGAGTTGTCGTCGGCCATGCCGTGGATCAGGAGAATTGGATCTTTGATCTTGTCGGCGTAAGCGAACGGCGACACTCGCATGTACATCTGCGGCGCCTGCCAGAAGGTGCGGCGTTCATTCTGGAATCCGAACGGCGTGAGCGTACGGTTATATGCGCCGCTGCGGGCGATGCCGGCCTTGAAGAGCCGCGAGTGCGCCAGCAGGTTGGCGGTCATGAACGCGCCGTAGCTGTGTCCGCCGACGCCCACGCGATTGCGATCCGTCACGCCCATTTCGACCGCTTTGTCGATGGCCGCTTGCGCGTTCTCGACAACCTGTTCGACGTAAGTGTTGTTCATCGTCTCGGGATCGCCGATCACCGGCATGGTGGTGTTGTCGAGCACCGCGTAGCCCTGCGTCAAGAAAAAGAGCTCCGAGTATCCGACCATGGTGGGAAAGTGATTGGGCGAGCCGGACACTTGTCCCGCCGTGGCGGCGTTGTTGTATTCCACCGGATAAGCCCACATCACTGTCGGCAGCGCCGTTCCCTTTTTATATCCCGCCGGCAAGTACAGCGTGAACGAAAGATCGACGCCGTCCTTGCGTTTGTACTTCACCAACTCCTTGGTGATGCCCAGCAACTGCGGTGTAGGATCGGGAATATGCGTGAACACTTTCTTCTCGCCCGCGGTGGTTTGTCCCGCCGCCACTTCGCGAATGAAGTAATTCGGCGACTCGGTGGGCGATTCGTAGCGCGTCAAAAACTTGCTGCCGTCGGGCGACAAAAGTCCCATCACGGTTTCGAAGCTCTTGTCGTCGCAACGGAAAATTCGTTCGGCCTTCAGCGTCTTCAGATTAAATCGATCCAGGAAGGGCCGGTCGCCGTTGGGCGTCGAGCCCATGCCCTCGAGAAACGCGAAGTCGCCGCTCTGCAGAATCACGCGCTGGCCGTTGGGCATCATTTTCATCACGAAAGCGCCCGGATCGCGGTAGCGATCCTGGATGGAGCGGCTCCACACTTCCGCCGGCTTCACCGAAGAGTTGTCGGCGTCGAGCATGTATGTGGTTGTCCAGCGGCGATTGCGATCGTAATCGGTGACGAAGAGCAAGCCGCCCTTTTCGCCCCACACCATTCCCGCGCGTCTTTGCGGCCCATAACCGAAACCGCCGTAGCGGTGAGGCAACTTGATGAGTTCGGTGGGTTCGCCTTTGAAGGGCGCCTTCAGCATGAGAATGCGATCGCGAAACTCCGCCTTGCTTTCCGGGTTGCCGCCGTCGAGCGCTTCCACCCACACGAGCGTCGCGGGTTGATTCGGCCGCCACTGATCCATGCGCGGGCCCACCGGGACACCGTCCATCGGCAGTTGATCTTGCAGCGGACGGCTGACCAGCGTGTGCGCCAACTCGCCGGCGTGCGTCCACACTTCAATTTCGGTGGCAAAATCGCTGAACGGGAACAAATACGAGAACGGTTTGTGAAGGCGCGTGATCAACAGATACCGGCCGTCAGGCGAAGACGCTTCGCTGGTCATGATGGCCGGCTTGCCGACGCGCGTGATGCGCCCGGTGGCCACGTCGACATACGCCAACTGCGAGGTGCAGTAGTAATCGAACAGGTCTTCGTCGTAGGGACTTTTCAGCATGTCTTCGTACGTCCGGATGATGGCGGCCTTGCCGGAGCTTTGCTGAACGATCGGCCCCTTCGGAACCAGCGGCGCCACCGGCGGCTTGCCGCGCGTCGCGACCACCGTTTGCACCAGCAGCGTTTTGCTGTCCGGCATCCACTGGAAGGCGTCGCCCAGCGTGGCGTTCAGGACGACCCCGGGGATTTTATGCGCCGCGCCGGTGGTGGCGTCCGCCACCCACAGATCGGTGGAGTTCTCGGTGGTGTTCGAGAAGATGATGTGTTTTCCGTCCGGCGACCACTCCGGCATGCTGAGATAGGCGTTCGCCGGAACCGCGACTTTGATTTCCTTGCCGGAGTCGATCCACTTGAGCGTGTAAGCGATGTTGCGCGGCGGATGATGTCGCGCGTTGGTTTTCGGATTGATGCGGATGCCCGCGATGCGATACATCGGTTGCGCCAGGTCCGCGATGGGCGGATAGCGCAGCGGCTGGATCAGCAACACACGATCGCGCGCCGGGCTGATGGAAATGTTCGGCGTCGGCGGCGCGTTCAGAATGTCGAGCACTTCTTTGGGAGGTTTTTGGTAGACGTCCTGGGCCCACAGCGTCGTCGCCAGCAGCGCGGCCACGAGCGCCAATAAGACGAGCCACAGGGTCCGTCGTTTGCTGATTTTCGTGAAGATCATAGGCAGGTCCTTTCAATAAAAAGTGGAAAAGAGCTCAAGTGTGGGTAGCCCCGGCCGTTCTGTAGGCCGGGGATTTTTTCCGGCCGCGCGCAAGATCCCCCGGCCGCAAAAACGGCCGGGGCTACCAAAGCATGCGAACTATTGCCGCCTTCGGCTACGCGTCGTTTCGTAAATGATTCGACTCACCGCCTCTACTCTTCGCCGAACATTCCCCGCCGCCGCGGAGGCGGCGTGACCAAGTCCGGGTTCACCAGCGGCAAGCCGGCCTCATTCATCATCTTGTTCAAGGCCGCCAAACCGTCCTTCGCTTTCTTGACTGCCGCTACGGCGTCGTCGAGTTTCTTGGTGATGTTCTGCATCTCTTCGCGTTGTTCCGCCGAAGGCGGCGCGGTCACTTGCTCCAACGAAGAGAGCAGGCGTTGAATGCGCTGCGGTATGCGCGGCGGCTCGTAGGTCAGCGGCGGACCGGCGTTGCCGAGCGTCGCGGTGCGATCGATGGCGAAGAAGGTGAACGCCGCATCCACATCTTTCTTCAGCGCGGTCGCCGCCAGCACCACTTTTTCGGGCGCTTTCGGATCGCGCATCTTCTTGAACGCGTCTTCCGTGTTCTTCAGCGCCAGCCGAACCTTGGTGATGTATTTCTGGTTGGCATCCGCGGTGGCGTAAAGCTTCATCACCTCCGATTCCGTATCGAACAGCGCCTTGCGGTCCGTGTCGGAAATCTTGACGCGCGGATCGCCTTCCACCTGAACCTTGGCGCCGGCCGTCTCTTTGCCGACGGAGACCTTCACGTTGTACTCACCGGGCAGCACGAGAATGCCGCGCGGTCCGCCAAATCCGAAGAAGCCGGCTTCCGCCGCTTCGCGCATGCGCTCGAGTTCTTCCGGCGTGGGCGGGACCGGCGGATTCGTTCGCAAATCCCACGAGGCGCGGTTGAGCCCTTGCTCTTTCGAATTCATGCGCAGCTCGCGCACGGTCTTGCCGGCCGCGTCGGTGACGGTGATGTGAACCGGTTCCTTCTCGGCCGGAGCGCTCTTCAAATAATACGTGATGATCGCGCCGGCGGGCGGATTCGGGCCGATGTACCACTTCGCCCCGGTGTTTCCTTTGTTGTTGTAGATGCGATATTCCACCGCCGGACGCGGCTCAAACACCGTCAAGTTGGAATTCACCACCGCCTCCGAGGCCTTTTCGAGCGGCGTGAGGTCGTCCAAGATCCAGATGGAGCGGCCGTGCGTTCCCAAAATCAAATCGCGATACACCGGTTGGATTTGAATGTCGTCCACCGGCACGGTGGGGAATCCCAAAAGCTTCAGCGGCGTCCAGCTTCCGCCTTGGTTGAACGACACGAACGCGCCGAATTCGGTTCCCAAGAAGAGGAGACGGGTATTGTGCGGATCTTCGGCGATGGTGTGAACGCCGCCGGTGTTGGGAAGATCGGCGACAATGGATTTCCAATGTTCGCCGTAATCTTCCGACGCGAAGACGTAGGTATTGAAGTCGCTGCTGCGATGTCCGTCGAAGGTGGCGTAAACGGCGCCGGCGGAAGCGCGCGATGCCAACACGCGGCTGACATAGGTTCCCTTCGGCAGTCCGGGAACCAGCCCCGCCACGTTCTTCCAGGTCTTGCCGCCGTCGCGCGTGACCTGCAAGTTGCCGTCATCGCTGCCGTAGTAAAGCACGTTGGCGTTGAGCGGCGATTCGGACGCGGTTGTCCCGGTGGGATACCACTGCACGCCGTCGTTGCGCGACACCGTGTCGCGTTCCTGCGTGGGCACGACGCCGAGGATGGCGAGCTTGGTGCGATCGACGTTGGTGGTCAGATCGCCGCCGAGCTTCGTCCAGGTGTCGCCGCGATCCGTGGACTTGAACATGAAATTGCCGGCGTAATAAATGGTGTTGTGATCGTGCGAGGAAACCAGCACCGGCGTGTTCCAGTTGAAACGATACGGCGGCTCGCCCTCCTTCTCGCGCGGACGAATCGACTTCGTCTCGGAGGTCGCGAGATTGACGCGATTCAAATTCCCGTCCTGCGATTCGGAGTAAACGATGTTCGCATCGACGGGATCGTTAGCGGTGTAGAAGCCATCGCCGCCGCCCACGCGAAACCAGTCGTCGTTGGTGATGCCGCTGGTCGTGAGCGTGGCGCTCGGCCCGCACCAACTGCCGTTGTCCTGCAGACCGCCGCACACCAGGTACGGCTTGGC
>CAZIDA010000321.1:0-4609 GCA_964537865.1 uncultured Acidobacteriota bacterium | reverse complement strand
AGATCGAATACTATTCTTCGGAGGATCTCATTCGCATTCATGAACTGATTATACGTCCAAATCAAAATGTAGAGAGTTGAGGATGCGACATGTCATGGAAAAAGGGAAGTAAGGATTCGGATGTGGTCACGGGCTTCATCGATCAGGGTGTTTTTTTCGAAGGCCACTTGGAATTCTCTGGAACCTTGCGGATCGATGGGTCGGTGAAGGGCACGATCAAGACGGAAGACCACCTGCTGATCGGCGAAAACGGAATCTTGGAAGCCGAAATCTACGCCGGGACTGTCTCCATCAGCGGGAAAGTGGTCGGTGTGATTCACGCCAAGGAGAAGGTCCAGATTCATCCCAAAGGGCGCGTGAGCGGCGAGCTGTACACACCCGCTCTCGAAATCGAGACGGGCGCCATTTTCGACGGCAAAACATTCATGAGCCAAGCCGGGGGATCGACCGTCAGCATCGATCAAGCGGAGCGATCGTCGATCCAGTCCGGCTAGCGACTCGAATCCTGGAATTGAGCATGGCCAAAGCTGAAAAACCGATGAGGTTGACGACAATAGTAAAAGCTGCGGGTTGAGCGGCCAAGATCGGTCCAAAGGATTTGGACCAAGTGTTGAGTCAGCTTCCCAAACAAGAGGATCCGAACTTGCTGGTGGGCTTTGAGGCCGGCGATGACGCCGGCGTGTATCGGCTCTCAAAGCATCTGGCCTTGGTCCAGACCGTCGATTTCTTCACTCCCATTGTGGACGATCCCTATGAGTTCGGCCAAATCTCGGCGGTTAATTCGCTCAGTGACATTTACGCCATGGGAGCCACCCCCATCTCTTCTCTTACTGTTGTAGGATTTCCGCGAAGCGGTCGGGACTTTGGCATTCTCGAAAAGATTCTCGAGGGTGGCTTGAGCGTCATGAAGCAAGCCCACTGCGCCGTCGTGGGCGGCCATTCGATTGGAGACGAGGAGATCAAGTTCGGCTACGCCGTCACCGGGCTTGTCGACCCCGACAGAGTCATTCGAAACGTCGGCGCGAAAGCGGGAGATGTTTTGATTTTGACCAAGCCGTTGGGAACCGGCGTCATCAGCACTGCCTTGAAGCAGAATCTCCTGGACGAATCCACGTTGCGGGCCGCGGTCACCTGGATGAAGCGGCTGAATCGAGATGCCTCCGAAATCGCGCGGCGCTTTGAGGTGCATGCAATGACCGACGTGACGGGCTTTGGTCTTCTCGGTCATGCCCGAGCCATGGCGCTCGGCAGCGGCGTCTCCTTTGAGTTCGACCACTCCAAAGTTCCGGTGATGGAAGGCGCGCTCGATTGCATCCGAAAAAAAACGATCCCCGGAGGTTTGCACAACAACCGGAAATTTCTGGAGCCCATGACAAAGTTCGAAGCGAGCGTCGATGAAGAAATGAGGTTGCTGCTGTTCGATCCGCAAACGTCAGGCGGACTTCTGATGGCGGTCGCCCCCAGCGATGCGGAGCGAATGAGCGCGGAGATGCGCGAGAAGCGCATTCCGGCGACGACCATCGGAAAGGTCAAGCCCAAAAGCGCGATGCCGCTGCACGTTCGGTAAGCTCTTGCCGGCTGCGTATCGGACCTGCCCATGAAGGCGCTGTGACTTTTCGTGGAGCTTTTTTCCACGTCAGAAAAATATTTCTTCGAAGGCTATGGCGCGGCATCGACGAAGAGGCGAGGTTTCACCGGGAAACTCGTTGACACTTTTCTTCGGGCTGTGATAGATTCTTCGTTCTTTATTTCACAAGGAGCCCCTTTTACGCCCTCGGAAATAAGAAAATGTTCAGCCTAGACACCTCCGTTCTTGTCATCATGATTCTGTTCGTGGCCATGTCGTGGGCCGTGTCGCGCCTCTTTTTGCGCCCTCTGGGAGGGCTGCTCAAGGAGCGGCATGAATCGACGGAGGGCGCTCTGGAGCTCGCCCGTCAAAAGATGTCACAGGTGGAGCGAGATCTTCAGCGATATCATCAGTTGATTCAGGAGGCGAAGACCGACAGTTATAAAAAGCAGGAAGAACACCGCCGTCAAGCGCTGGAGACACGGCAGCAGCTCATGCGACAAGGACGAGTGCAATACGAGCGCGTGATCGCCGATGCACGCCGAGAGATTGAAAGTCAGACCCAGCGCGCTAGAGAATGGATGGCTCGAGAAGCGAAGGCCTTTTCGTCGGAGATCGTGAAGAAGCTTCTCGCCTCCTAAGCACGAACCCAGGGACTTTTGAGATTAATCGGATGATCCGACCGACTTCCCACTTTGTTGGGCTTTACAGGATTGTTGTGCTCCTCAGCCTGTTGGCGAGCGCATCGGTTTTCGTTCCGCTGCGCCCTGTGCGCGCCGCCGCGATGACTTCGCTGCACGCTCAAGAAACGTCTGCTTCCACTTCCAACGGGGAATCCTCGGAGACGGGCGGTTGGAAGGACACGATCTTCAAATGGATCAATTTTGCGATTTTGTTCGGAGGGCTCGCCTACGTTCTGCGCAAACCGATGGTCGAATTCTTTGCTTCCCGCAAAGAACTGATCCGCAAATCCATTGAAGAAGCGAAGGCCGCGAAAGCCCGCGCCGAAGAAGAGCTGGCGCAGGTATTGTCCAAATTGGAGCAGGTCCAGCAAGAAATCGGTTCACTGAAATCGGCGGCGGAGGCTCAAGCGAAAGTGGACGGCGAGAAAATCTTGGATGCGGCCAAGGAAGAGGCGAAGCGGATCGTTTCCTCGGCGCAGGAAGAAGTGGCTCTGATGGTGAAGCATGCGCAGAAGGAATTGCGCGAGGAATCGGCGGCTTTGGTCGTGAAGATGGCGGAGGGCAAGTTGAAGGATGAAATTCGCCCGGAGCATCAAGGGCCGCTGTTTGAGAAATTCGTGGCTTCAATCAACACCGGCGACCGCCCGAAACAGAATTCTTAGTTCCAACCGAGGAAACGCATGGCCTCTGTCTCCCTACGATATGCCAAAGCGCTGGCTGATGTAGTGCTCGAAAGGCGGCAGCAGGACGCCGTGCCGGCGGAGTTGCAGCGCTTTGCGGCGATGCTCGCGGAATCGAAGGAGTTGGTCAACGTCTTGACGAATCCCGCGGTGTCGGCGCCAGAGAAGAAGAATTTGATTGAGGCGTTGGCGGAACGGGCGTCTTTCAGTTCCACCACGCGAAATTTTCTCAAGATCATCGCCGATCACCATCGCTTCAATATTTTTACGGAAATCGTGGCCGCCTTTCGCCGAGAACTCGATGCTCGCTTGGGAATCGAATCGGTCGAAGTCATTTCGGCGGCGCCTTTGACGGATGGACAGAAGAATGTGCTCGTCCAGCAGTTGAGCGCCTTCACGCACAAAGAGATTCGTCCGCACTATCAAATGGACGCCGAATTGATTGGGGGCGTGGTCACGAAGATCGGGAGCACGATTTACGACGGCTCGATTCGCGAACAGTTGCGGCGTCTCCGCACGGAGATGAGCGGCGATTGAGCGCTCGGATTCTATTTTATAAACAGGTGGGAGCTTCCTTTCATGGCGGAAATCAAAGCCGAAGAAATCTCAAAACTCATTCGCGAACAGATTGAGAATTACGAACAAGGAGTCAGCGTCGCGGAGGTCGGCAGCGTCATCAGTGTGGGGGATGGCATTGCCCGCGTGCACGGCCTCGAAAAAGTCATGGCCGGCGAGCTGCTCGAATTTCCGCATGCCGGCGAAGAGGCGCTCACCGGCATCGCGCTGAACTTGGAAGAAGACCAAGTGGGCGTGGTGCTGATGGGCGAATCGTCGGAGGTGAAAGAGGGCGACCAGGTGCGGCGAACACGGCGCATCATGTCGGTGCCGTGCGGCAAGAGCCTGATCGGCCGCGTGGTCGATCCGCTCGGCAATCCCATCGACGCCAAAGGCCCGATCGTCGCGGACACTTACAATCCCCTGGAGCGCTTGGCGCCGGGCGTCGTTGATCGGCAACCGGTGAAGGAGCCGCTGCAGACCGGATTGAAGGCCATCGATGCGATGATTCCCATCGGCCGCGGACAGCGCGAGCTGATCATCGGCGACCGGCAAACCGGAAAAACCGCGGTGGCCATCGACACCATCATCAATCAAAAGGGCGGCGATGTGATTTGCATTTACGTCGCCATCGGGCAGAAGCGATCCACGGTGGCGCAGGTGGTCAAGACGCTGATGGACAGCGGGGCCATGGATTACACCATCGTGGTGACGGCTTCGGCCTCGGAGCCGGCGCCGCTGCAATACATCGCGCCGTACGCCGGTTGCGCCATGGGCGAGTATTTCCGCGACCGCGGGCAGCACGTGCTGTGCATCTACGACGATCTCTCCAAGCACGCCGCGGCGTACCGTGAAATTTCGCTGTTGCTGCGCCGTCCTCCGGGCCGTGAAGCTTATCCCGGAGACGTTTTCTATCTTCACTCCCGTCTTTTGGAACGCGCGGCGAAGCTGAACGATGCGAATGGCAGAGGTTCGTTGACCGCCTTGCCCATCATTGAAACGCAGGCCGGCGACATTTCCGCGTACATTCCCACGAACGTTATTTCGATTACCGACGGTCAAATCTTTTTGGAAGCCGATCTTTTCAATTCCGGCGTTCGTCCGGCCATCAACACCGGACTTTC
>CAZIDA010000320.1:0-4619 GCA_964537865.1 uncultured Acidobacteriota bacterium | reverse complement strand
CCCTTTCACGGCGGTAACACGGGTTCAAATCCCGTCGAGGACGCCAAATGACTTGGCAGTTGGAGAGTCTTCCCCCCGGATTCAGTGTGAAGATCTTCGGTCCGGCGCTCGTCATTCGCCATCAGTGAGCGGGTATGCCGTTCGCAGCGCCTGAGTCACCAAAAAGTCAGCGGGCTTACGCAAGTCCGAAGGATGATCGTCCAGATATTTTCCCACGGTGGCGAGGACTTGGGCAACGTTGGCGTTGCCGGGAATGCTGAAGAGCACTCCCTCGTTGGAGTCGGCAATCCCTTCGACATAGCCGGTGTAAAAATCAACGTCGGATTGGTTGTAGCCGACGACGCCGCTCGTCTTCTTCTTGTATTCCTTCCAGCGATTGGCGAGCGAGGTTCCACTCTCGAATCCGGCGAAGCAAACAGTGCTCAGCAGGATGACGCTGAGGATGACACATATCGGCGCGATTAGCCTTTTCATGGTTCGTCTCCCTGGTTGGTGGACTGCCCGGAGAAGTGTAGAACTCAGCGTCCCGCGTGGCAAGCGCGCAGTTATTAGCTTGTTCACCTCGAAAACGCGCGGCGATGGGTCGAGGAGAAATGGCCAAATTCCAATTGCCAAGTTCCAAACAATAATCAATACCCAAGCGCCAAAACGAACAGCGCTTTGGCAAGTTGCTGAAAAACTGCCGTGCAGGAAGTGGAAGGGCCCGATTTTAATCGGGCCGCTAAAGCGGCCCTAACAAAATAGAGAAATTGTTTTTCTACCTCGTTTCGGCCGGCCTAAAGGCCGGCCCTTCTCGGGGCTTGACAAGAGTTTTTCTGGAACCTGTTAAACCGGTCTTTTGACCTCTTCAGGAGGATGCCTTTGTTTGGAATTTGGGCTTTGACACTTAGATTTTCGCTTTCCGGAAGAGACCTCGCCCTATCCTGGCGGAGGCTTGAAGATTTCCTGGCAACTCCATCTGCCATGGGGGCATCAAGATGAGAAAGCTTGTATTTGGTTTCCTTGAATTTTAAAATGTCATTGCCGGATTTGGAGGAGGGATTTGTTATGGGGCTTAGAAGATTCCAACGTCCTCTCGTAATCCTGGCTCTCACTTTGGCGTTCGCGGTGTTCCCCTTACTGTCCTATGGCTTCGATCAGGCCAGTGCTTCTTCAGCGAAGGGGGGTCATGAGAACGCGGTCGAAGTGAGTCACGAGGGGCGAGTCAAGCTGGGTGGAATTTTTGTGGGGGCGTCGTACACTCATTTCTCGGGTCCACTCTGGGGCTATCCTTGTTCACCGTTTTGGGGGGCGGGTTTCGACTGCGGTTTTTGGCCTTATTACTCCGGGGCCTTCTCGCCATATTATCCGTGGGGCTACTTTCCTTACTTCGCCGCGCCCGACTATGGCGGAGAGATTCATTTGAAGACGAGCGACCCCACGGCGTCGGTTTATTTGAATAGCGCGTATGCCGGACCGGTTTCGAAACTCAAAAGTTTCCGGCTGCAGCCGGGGGTGTGTGATTTGGAATTGAAGACCGCCGACGCCAGAGTCTTTCGCCAAAAGATTTACGTTCTCACCGGAAAGACGCTCAAGATTCATGCCACACTTCGCAAGGAGAACCAGGAGGTTCAGCCATGAGATTGCTTCTGAAAACGACAGCTCTGATCGCTTGCCTTGGTTTTGCCACGATGGTTTTGGCTGGAGACCGTTCGGGCATTACGGCGCGTTCCAATGTGACGGATTATCCGGTTCACATGGTGGCTGATGGATTCTCCATTGGCGCCGTCGTTCTGACCCCCGATCAGGTGAACCGCCTTTTTGTGACGGACCTCAACCGCGGTTACGTGGTGGTCGAAGTGGGCTTGTATCCGGCCAAAGGACAGAAGGTTGACATTGCTCGGAACGGCTTTGTTTTGCGGAATGTGAACGCCTATCTTCGTCCCGTGGAGCCAAAGGTGATTGCTGGAGTGCTGCAAAAGTCCGGAGGCTCGAAGCGTCAGGTGACGCTCTATCCCACAGCCGAAGTCGGATACGACTCCGGTCCACGGCCTTACGATCCGTATTATGACGGCAATCGTGGAGGCGGATTGCGCACGGGAGTTGGAGTCGGCGTGGGCTTGGGAAATTCCGCGCCGGCCCCCACCAGCGAGGCAGACCGCAAAACCATGGAGCGTGAGTTGACGGACAAGGGCCTGCCGGAAGGCAGCGTCTCGGCACCCGTGGCCGGATATCTCTATTTTCCTGCCAGCCATGAAAAGAAAAATGCGGCTTACAAATTGGAGTTCCAGGCGGCCTGGGGCCGCAGCCAGTCGCAGGGGAAACGCGTCGTCCTGGATCTGAAGTGAGAGGACGGATCGCTCGAAAAGAAATCTTCGATTGCTTCTATCTGGTTGGCCCCTCCGTTTTGAAGAGGGTCCGTCGTCGGATTTCTTCCCAACGCTCGGCGGGAACTTTCAGCAAGTGTTTGACCACCTGAGGATCGAATTGCGAGCCGGAGCACTTCATGATTTCTTCCCGCGCGGCTTCGTAATTGGAATCAACTCCCATAACCTGCGCCAAATAAATACTGTGGAATTCCTCTTTTCAAATCGTCAGGTTAAAAAATTTGTTCCGGTGGTTTTCCTTTCTCACCGGACAATTTAAGCCTCCAAGGCGAGCGCTCCTGAGGTACACGAATTATCTGGCCTTTTTTACCTTCAAAAGTTTATAGAATCATCACATGGGTTGGTGAATTCAGGGAAGTGCCGGAGCACGCGGCTTGAGTCTTGAACGGAGCCAGTGTATCCTGTGAGCATTATCACTTCGACGGGAGAGGAAATGAGCCTTGAACCTGCGGTAGTGAAGCAAGCCCCAAAGGTGTTACTGCACGATCATCTCGACGGCGGGCTTCGGCCACAAACCATCATCGAACTGGCGCGGGAGGTGGGATATCAAGAGCTTCCAACAAGCGATGCCGTTGATTTGCAGGAATGGTTCTTTCGCGGCGCCAATCGCGGAAGCTTGTCGCTTTATCTCGAAGGCTTCAAGCACACCATTGCAGTGATGCAAACCGAAGCCGCGCTCGAGCGGGTGGCCTACGAAATGATGGAGGACATGAAGAACGACGGCGTCGTGTACGTTGAAACTCGCTTTGCCCCGGTCTTTCACACCGCCAAAGGATTGCACTGGGAGCAAGTGGTCGGCGCTGTCCTGGCGGGGTTAGAAAGAGGGCGCAAGGATTTCGGCGTCGAGTATGGCTTGATCATCTGCGCCATGCGAAACATGAAAGTCTCTCTGGAGATGGCCGAGTTGGCCGTCGATTTCCGACAGCGCGGCGTAGTGGGATTCGACTTGGCCGGTGAAGAGGGGGGCTATCCTCCCAAGAAACACGTGGAGGCGTTTCATTACGTTCAAAGAGAAAACTTCAGCATTACGATTCACGCCGGTGAAGCCTTCGGAAAAGAATCGATCTGGCAGGCGATTCAGTGGTGCGGGGCGCACCGGATCGGCCACGCCACGCGTCTGGCCGAAGATATCGCCGTAACAGACGGCCAGATCGTCAAGCTGGGGACCCTGGCGCAATATGTTTTGGACAAACGAATCCCGCTGGAACTTTGCCTGTCGAGCAATGTTCATACGGGCGCGGTCCCGTCCATCGAAGCGCATCCCTTCGGCCTTTATTTCAAAAAGAAATTTCGGGTGACTTTGAATACCGACAACCGCTTGATGAGTCACACCTCCATGACGAAGGAATTGCTCATGGCCTCGCAGGTTTACCATCTCGGTCTGAACGATTTGGAGAAGCTCGCCCTCAACGCGATGAAGAGCGCCTTCACGCCTTACGAAGATCGCATTCGTATCATCTACGATGTGATCAAGCCGGGATATCGCCTCCTGTATGACGCCGATCGCCCATTGATGTCGCCGCACCGGGACGTAACGAATTCGCCGAAGGAGATTCAATCGCCGATTCGCTCTTGACATCGGCCGCTCGTCTGGCTTAAAAGCCAGTCGAAAGCGGCTCGTCAATATTCGGGAGAACACTTATTCATTCGCCATCATTGAAAACCGGTTTTTTCGTTTCGTGTTTGCTCGTTCTTCTTGGGCCGATCGTCACCTGGGGACAGGGTTCTCCTTTCTTTTATGGTGACGCCAAGGCTGACGCCATCATCCGTGGCGGCCTGAACCTTTCCTACAATCTGGAATACGCGCCCGCCAACAAAGATTGGGATGAGTTGATCCATCTCTATCCGGAGCACCCGGCAGGGTACACGTACAAGGCGGCGCTGGTGTGGTGGCAGGCGACGGAGGACCGCGAGAATCAAAGCCTCAGAACCCTTTTCGATTCGCTCACCAAAACGGCCATCGAGAAAGGCCAGGCGTGGATTAAAAAGAATCCCAACGACAAGATTGCTCTCGCGTACTTGGCCAGCGCGTACGGCAACGCCTCGCGGTTTGACGTGACGGTGACGCACAGTTATCTTTCCGCGCTTCGAAATGGGAAGAAGGGACTGAAGTACATTGAGATGGCTCACCGGATCGACAACAACTTCATCGACACGTACGTTGGGCTCGGCTCCTTCAATTATTTCACCGGCGCTTTGCCGGGAGTCATCAAGCCATTTGCGTGGCTTCTGGGCGCCCGGGGAGACAAGAAC
>CAZIDA010000319.1:0-4638 GCA_964537865.1 uncultured Acidobacteriota bacterium | reverse complement strand
TCCTCAAGGCACTTGCCGCATGACGCCCGAACCACGGCGCGGCGTTGTCGACAGCTTCAGCCGCTCGCATGATTTCAGAAATCTTTTCATTTGTGACGCCTCGGTCTTCCCCACCTCCGTTGGCGTCAACCCGATGATCACCATCATGGCGCTGGCCGATCGCTGCGGCGCGTACATCGTCGAAAACAAAAAGACCCTCATTACCTCATGAGGTTTCTCTGTTCTCCTAATTCCTAATTCGTAATTCTCGTCGCTCTGCTCGGCGCCGAATCTTGTTTGGCGCCGTTACGCCGCCGCCTTTTCTTCCTTCTTGTAAATCGCCGCGCACACCCATCCCAGAATGATCATCTCAATCAGGCCGTAGATGATCCACCACATGAGCAGCTTGCCGGGAAACTTCGACCAACTGTACATGGCAAGAGTCGACGGGAGCACCGCCACGCCCCAAATCAGGACGCCGTACCGAAAACCTTCACCGAGCCAGCCTTTGTCTTCCACCCCTCGGGTATAGATATAGACAAAGAACAGGGCCAGCAGAAAATCCGCAAAAAAGATGGAGACGTAGGCCAGCCACTTGTAACTGCGCTCGTTTGCCTGCATCGAGAGCATCAACGCGGGCAGGTTCTTGTAAAACTGATTGTTCAGAATGTACCCGTGGACGATGAACTCAATCGCCAATGCCACCAGAAAAACCACCACCACCGCAATCCAAAAACGCTTCGTGTTCATGCCAGAACCTCCCTGGATGGATTCAGTCCAGCCCCGATAGTTCCGTCGTCTATCGGCGCAGGGATGTCGCACCAGTTCAATCCCAACTACTGAGGAAGACAAAACACAGTGACGGATGCTAAGCGTTCATAGTGGAAATCAAACCACTGGAAGGAGCCACCACTCAAACAAAAAAGAAGTATAAAGCCGTGTTTGCCGCAAAACATAACGCCGGCCTTGCGCGATGTCAAGAGACACGGGGATTTTTTGGGCTGCGGCGGCAAGTCCGCTGCGGCGGACGCGACGCCGCTTTTCCTCCGTCCTTCATAAAATTGTGTTTTCTTGTTTCCTTCTCAGATTTGAAATGAAACTCCTCCTGCACTCCCCCCGCGTAACCTCCGCGCGCTCGGCGTCTCCGCGGTGATTAGCTCCCGATGAACGAAAAAACTTTCACAACGTGAAATTCCTTCAACTCGAGACCGCTGATTTCCCTCTTTTCTCCCGGCCTTTCTCACCGATTTGGATATAATCAACCGGCGACTGAGTTGCAATCATTCATAAGGAGGCGAACAATGCGAATTCTGGTGTTGGGCGCGGGATGGATGGGTCGAGCGGCGGCGTGGGATCTGGCGCGCTCGCGCGGTGTGGATCATGTGGGGATCGCCGACTCTAACGGCGACGCGTTGAAGAGCGCCGCGCGATTTGTCGCTAAGCCAAACGTGTCAACGCATCGGCTCGATGTCACGCGCCGCGCCGATGTCACCGCGCTGATGCGTTGCTACGACGCCGCGATCGGCGCCGTCTCTTATCGCTACAACTTTGAACTTGCCCAATGCGCCATCAAGGCCGGATGTCACTACTGTGACCTCGGCGGTAATGATATCATCGTCAATCAGGAATTCTCGCTCGACGCCGCGGCCCGACGAAAGAGGGTCCGCATCGTTCCCGACTGCGGACTCGCGCCCGGCATGGTGTCGATCGTTGTCGCCGACGGGCTGAAGCACTTCAAGAAAGTTGATTCCGTTCTCATTCGCGTGGGCGGCCTGCCGTTGAAACCCGAACCGCCGCTGAATTATCAACTGGTCTTTTCCGTGGGCGGATTGATCAACGAATACATCGAACCGGCGCGAATTCTGCACAACGGAAAGATCGCCTTCATTGATTCCATGACCGGCATCGAGGAGCTGCGATTCCCTGCCCCGTTTGGAAAACTCGAAGCCTTCTTCACGTCCGGAGGCGCTTCGACTTTGCCGTTGACCTTGAAAGGCAAAGTGCGCGAGCTGAACTACAAAACCATCCGCTATCCCGGCCACTGCGAGAAATTCAAGACCATGATCGATCTCAGCTTGACGTCAAGCAATCCGATATCGGTAAGCGCTCAGCGGATCGCGCCACGCGACGTCCTCGAAAAACTCCTCGTCGAAAAACTTCCCAGCGGTCAACCTGACTGCGTTCTCATTCGCGTCACCTTGTGCGGAATCCCAATCGACCGCAGCGAGACAGGTCCTCGCCGCTTCACCGAACTGACCTACCAACTCATCGACTACTACGATCCCAAAACCCGACTCACCGCCATGATGCGCACCACCGCCTTCCCCATTTCCATCGTCGCGCAGATGCTTACCCGCGGGGACGTCGTCAACACTCGCTTTGGAGTCTTGCGACAGGAAACATCCATCCGTTCAGAAATCTTCTTGGATGAATTGAAGTCGCGAGGAATTTGCTTTGACCGCCGCATGCGCTGATCTCTCCACCTGGAGGGTTCGGCGCCAGCACATTCGTGAGAGTTTCACCGCATCGATTCCACATCTGCTTTCCAGCAGAATCTCCCGACGTGCGATACTCTAAGCAGGACCAGGTCCAAGCGAAACAGGGCTGGGCAGAGATCCCTGCACGCAGAGCAGCATGGGCCCGCCTCGGTGGGCGAAAGAATGTTCCTTCCTCTGCTCGGCGGGCAAGAGTCCGCGATCCCGTCCGCTGCCGTGGGCGGGAAGGTGACGGCTAACACGTCCTCTGTCGTTTTTCGAGCATCCGTTCACCGCGAAGAATGTTTTGCCACAGCGAGTGGCGAGCCATCGTCTCCAAAGTAACTAATCGTGGTGTTCGCAGGCCCGTTTGTTCCCAGCAAAATAATCTCCGTCCGATACTGTCCTCCGCCGACGCCATCAGCGATCTGCGGAAAAATGATCGGAGAGGGCGCTGTCCGAGTGAAATCAGCAGTCGGGAAAGTCGTGATCAAGAAGTCCCCTCGGCTGTTCGTCAGCGCCCGAAGCTCCAACGCCGCAAAAGGAGAGGGTGAGGAAATATCCAAGACGCCAACGAAGCCCGGCGGCAATCCGCTGATCATGTTGTCCACGAAGTCCGCTTCCTCGGCATTCCCCGATAAGGAGATGGTCCCCGAGCCGCTTCCAGCCGGGGTGGTTCCGTCCGTTTGAAACGCTGAGAGAGTCACTGAGATCGGACGACCGGAGGGATTCGCAATGGCCAAACCGGTACGATGCGCGCCAGATTGATCGACAAAGATGCGCGCATGGGTGGTGGGAGTCGCCGCGGGAACTCCTGATTCCGTCACTAAATTGCCCGCGGGAAAAAATCGGAAAAGTCCAGCGCCCACTGGCGCTACTTGGCCGGAATCCGGAATTAATTGAACGGATCCTTCATTCGTATGGGTCGGCGATCCGTCTGTGGTGAAGAGGTAGATTCCGTTTGGAGGAATGGAATAGGAGAAGCTATTGCCTTGGGGGCCGTTCACTTGCTGCACTGTCAAAGAGTTTGATCCATCCTTCGCAAACAGATTCAAATTCCCAGTTTCCGTGGAGGACGAAGTGTTCAGCAAGACATAGACGGATTTCCATCCTCCCCCATCCACGATTCGCGGAAAATAGACGGTTCCCGAAGGTGGGGGCTGTGTCATGTCGGCGATAGGAGTGGAGGTCAGAAGAAGTTCCCCGTCGGGCTTCGCCGTCATGCGCAAAGCCAGAATTGAAATAGGCATATCACTGCTCACTTCCAGCGATCCGAACTGTGTGACGGTCGAAAAATTCGCGGGCAGACTGAAATCCGGCGCAACCTGGCTGAGTTGGTCGATGAACTTGGCAAAATGGGCGCCCGGCGCTAAAGTCCCATGCCCCACGGTTCCCACAGGGCTTCCATTGGCATCCCGAAGCAAGTAAGTCACGTTGGCCGTCGTGGTCGTGCTGGGATTGACGGCTGCAATGCCAGTGTCGAAGTTCAGATTTCCAACGCTTCCTTCGTCCGCACTCTTCGCGGAGGCTCCAGACTGAAAGTCAATGAAGAAGCGGGCTCGAGTAGTGGGAGGCGAGGCTGGAACTCCGGCTTCACTGGTGACGACTCCGTCTTGTGTCAAGCTGAACACGGCTGTGCCGTAAGGAGCATTGCCGGAGTTGACCGTTACTTCAGCGTACCCGGCGTGCAGAGTTCCTGTGCTCCCGCTGGTCAATGAAGTGACCGCGCCGCCCCCATTCAAATTGCTCGTGGCTTGAGCAAAACCCAACGCTAGAGGGCCTGTATCCGCAGTGCGAGCGTTGTTGGCCATATTGGTTTCTGCTGAGACCTGATGCGTCGGATCGGCAATGGCGCCCAGATAGTACGTCCCGGAAGTCAGGCTCGGTGGAATATTGATATTTCCACTGCAGGTGCTGGAGACTCCTGATGCCAAACCCGATCCAAACGTGCAATTGAAGCCCGTATCGATATCACCCGTGTTGATGACGGCATCAGTCGAAAGATAAAACTCCACGAGGAACGGCCCGGCATTCCCTTGTCCTTGATTGGCCACCGTCATAGAGAGAAAGATCTGGCCGCCGATCTGGGCGATGGAGGGCCCATGCAGGGCCGTGACTGCCAGATCTGGAACGAAGGGCTCGTTCTGAAATAACATGTACAATTTGATTTTACTCTAAGACGCCT
>CAZIDA010000318.1:0-4652 GCA_964537865.1 uncultured Acidobacteriota bacterium | reverse complement strand
GATGTCGAGATTTTCTCGGTTTTTGAGTTTTCACACAGACTCTTTCAGGGACAAGCAAACTCTCGGTTCAAGTACCTTCAAATTCCAACCATGTGAACGTCCCCGAAGGGGACGCGTCCTTCAGCCCAGGGTTGTGCGCCGGCTTTATGGCGGGCTACCCTGGGGATCGAATCGGAATCGAGAGACCTACCCCGAAGGGGTTGCGTCAAAGGCCCCCTTCAAATCCTTCAGGACGCAGTAATCGGAACGCAGATCCTCCGCGGAGGATCCGCGCCACGACGCTCATCGCTTGGGCTTTTCCACCTTGATGAAGGGCCGGATCTTTTCCAGTTTCTTGACGCTCATGCCGCGGAGGATCAACAAGTCCTCGACGCGACGGAACGGCCCGTTCTTTTCGCGGTAGAGAACAATCTGTCTCGCTGTGACGATTCCGATTCCGGGGAGCGTGGCGAGCTCTGCGGCGCCAACTTGATTGATGTCGAGAGGAGTACGTGGAGCAGCCTTCGTCTTCTTGCTTGCGTTCATCGAGAGAACGAATGCGAACGAAAAGAAGACGGCGCAAACTGCCAACCCAACAATAGTGGCGCGCCATTCTGTTTTCATAAGTGAAGCGGGGAACGCGTTGGGTTTTCTATTTTGATTTTGAATTGGCGCTCGAATTTTTCAGCAACTCTTCGAGCAACCGCGCCTTTGGCGCCGGCAACTTTTTCGACGACAATCTGAGAATCTGCAGCGACAGCGAGCAATACAACGGCTGGAGCGCCGGCGCGCTTCGCGAGAGCTCCATGAGGTGGCGCTTCACCGTCATGTGATCGGCACGCGAGATCGGCCCGGTGATGGTTTGGGCCAGCTTGTTTTTTTCGGCGCCCTCGATGGTCGCCGCCACCAGGGGCGCCAGCATGGCGCGCGCGCGCGGCTCCTCAATCCCAATCACTTTGTACAGCGTGTAGGCCGCTGACAGCGCGGCCAACAATCCTCCACACGCAAAAAATCCGGCGCAGTGATAAAGAGTCTTGTGCTGCGGCGGCAGTTTGAAAAAGCGGCCCTTCAACGCACGCACCATCCGGCGAGCCACCCTCTCGGCAGACCTTGTTCCCTCGAAGGAATAAAAAACACCGTCGAGATTGCGAACTGCCGCGCGAGGTTGCGAGAACGTTTGCAGCGGATGCAGGGAACCGACTTGAGCGCCGCGCCGCCTCAACGCCGACAATTCCACGGAGGTGAAAGCGCCGCTGGTGTGAAAGACAATTTTCTTTTTCCATTCTGTTTGCAGCCGCGCTGCTTGATCGGCCGTCTCTCGAATCACGCTGTCGGTGGTTGTGATGAGGACAATCGCGGATCGACGAAAAGCTTCTTCGTTGATGCGCGTTCCGGCAAATCGCGCGCCGGTAAATTTGCGGGCGGCGGCGGCCTTGGCGCGCGATCTGGAGATCACCGTGTCGATTTGATATCCGTTCTCGCCGAGCAAGCGCCCCAGCGTCCGGCCCACGCGCCCGGCGCCGACGATGGTGACAGTTCTGGACGAGGAGGCCCGCGGCGCTCGAGCAGTCTTGGCGATGTTTCTCAAGGGGTAACCTGATTTTAACACCGTGGTGGAAAATCTATTTGACAACATGGGATAGACAGGAGTGTCTGCCCCACTTCATTAAAACCGGTGTTGTCGCTTCTTCGATTTCCAACTTGAAACACAATTGATTGCAAACTTGCCGCACAGATTCTAACATAGCAAAATAGAACAGCCCAGCAAGGGCGTATGATGATAGCGTCAAGACTGAATGATGGATCATCGGAAGGGGGCGCGCTCGCTGTGGTGAACAGGCTCACAACGGACGGGCTGAAGAATTCGCGCGTTGGGCGAACCGAAAAAAGAAATTGAACTCATCTGGATCAACCTCGGAAGGACGGCCGAATGACTGCACAAGCGCCTCAGGACGAAACCGCGACTCTGGAATCGAAGAAACACGCCTTTGAAGTCATCAATCCGGCGACGCTGGAGAAAATTACCGACGTGCCGATTGTCGAGCCCGGCGAAGTCAAGATCGCCGTGGCGCGCGCCCGCGACGCCTTTGAGAATTGGCGCGACGTTTCCTTTCGGGATCGCGCGCAGCTTCTGCTGCATCTCCGCAATGTGCTTCTCGATCACAAGAACGAGATCATCGACACGATTGTCTCCGAAACCGGCAAGACCAAGATTGAAGCGCTCTCCTCGGAAATCCTTTACGTCTGCGCTGCCATTGAGTATTACACGCGCAACGGCGAGGAGTTCTTGTGCGACCGGAGGCATCCCGTGAGCCTCATGCTGTTGAAGACCAAGCGGGTTCGCACGACCTTCGTGCCGCGAGGCGTGGTCGGCATGATCAGTCCCTGGAATTTTCCTTTCAATCTGACGCTGGGCGAAGCCGTGCCGGCGTTGCTGGCCGGGAATGCCGTGCTCCTCAAGCCGTCGGAATACACGCCGCTCTCGGCGTTGTTGGCGCAGCGTCTCACCGAGATGGCAAATTTTCCAAAGAATCTTTTTCAAGTGGTGACGGGATTTGCGGAGACCGCCGAAGCCTTGATCGATTTCGCCGATCAAATCGCGTTCACCGGAAGCGTGACCACGGGGAAGAAGGTGATGGCTCGAGCGGCACAAACGCTCAAGCCGGTGACGTTGGAATTGGGCGGAAAAGATCCGATGATCGTTTTGAAAGACGCTTCGCTGGAACGCGCCGCGAACGGCGCGGTTTGGGGATCGCTGGCCAACTCCGGACAAATCTGCATGTCCATCGAACGCGTTTACGTGGAGGAGTCCGTGGCCGATGAGTTCATCGCCAAAGTGGTGGACAAGGTCAAAGCGCTGCGCCAGGGCGTCGACACGGATTACAACGTGGACATTGGTTCGATGACCATGCCGAGACAAGTGGAGATTGTCGAAGACCATATCGCCGACGCCGTCTCCAAAGGCGCAAAGATTCTGGTCGGCGGGCGGCGAAACCCGCTCCTTCCCGGCCTCTTCTTTGAGCCGACGGTGATGGTCAACGTCGATCATTCCATGAAGATCATGACGGAGGAAACGTTTGGTCCGGTGATTCCGATTATGCGCGTGAAGAACGAAGAGGAGGCGCTGCGGCTGGCCAACGAATCGCGGTACGGATTGAATTCCAGCGTGTGGACTCACAACAAAAGAAAAGCGCGAACCATGGCGCGGCGCTTGGAATCCGGCAGCGTCTGCATCAACGATTGCCTGATCAACTACATGACCACCGAAATTCCCTTTGGCGGCGTCAAAGAGAGCGGCATTGGGGCGCGCCACGGCGAAGGCGGAATTCAAAAATATTGTTACCAGCAGAGCGTTTTGGAAGATCGCGTGGGACTTCGTCGGGAAATCATTTGGTATCCGTATTCCAAACGAGTTGCATCGCTCCTCTCGCGAACTTTGAAAATGCTGTACCATTCCCGCTGGCCTCGAAAGTTCAAATCTTGAATGAGCCCGACTCTGAAGGTTTACAAGAATCCCGCGGTCGCTGTCGACGTGATCGCCTTTGCCGTCGTCGACGGCCAGTTGAAAGTGTTGCTGATTCAGCGGAAGCATCCGCCGTTTCGAGGCGCATGGGCGATTCCCGGGGGATTCGTGGAGTACGATGAGCCGCTGGAAGACGCGGCGCGACGCGAGTTGAAAGAAGAAACCAACGTCGCCGTGAATCGGCTGGAACAGGTGCACGCCTTCGGTCGGCCAGATCGCGATCCACGCAAGCGCGTCATCTCGATTACCTATTACACCTTCGTCAAAGCGGATAAAGTGAAAGTCAAAGCCGCCGACGACGCGCAACGCGCGCGATGGTTTTCAGTTCGCCGGCTGCCGCGCTTGGCCTTCGATCATCGAGAGATTCTCAATTTCACATTGAATGTTCTTCGGAAGGAAAAGCGCGGGTAGCGCTGCCGAGTCCGCTTAGTGGACGAAGACAGCAGATTCAAAAAACGACCGTTCGACAGTGCCGAACTAACGAAACGGCAATTATCAAATTCCAAAAATCAAAATCCAAACAATAATCAAAACCCAAGTGCCAAACCAAAGCGTGTCGGGTCAGATCTTTCTTTGTCCTCACCAGAGAGACTTAAATCAAAATTTTGCAAATGGGCTTCTTGTTTGGAATTCGGGTTTTGGAATTTAGATTTTTGCTCTTCCTGGGGGGAATCCAGGGGTTCAGCCAGGAGCGAATTTGAATGTGGAGATCTCAATTCGCGCCGCTGGATGATCCGGACCGGGCGCAACGAAAACCAACGTCGTCGGCTGTGGGTGCATTTCGTTATCGGCGGATCTCGCTCGCGCACCCAGGGTTCCAATGCAGAAGCTGAAAACGATCAGGAGAGTGATGATGCGTTTCGATGTCATCAGAGCTTCAGCGCTCCGCCTGGGGAGCTTATATCACAGCCACCGTGGAGAAAGCACTATTTTACCGCTCTCCGGGCTGGAATGAGAATGGAATTATCGCTCAAAACTGTGTAGAATGCCGCGTGTCTTAGATTGCAGGACGGTCTTCGTTTCCACGCCGTAAAATCAGATTGAGGGAAATACGAGCGGGATCGGCGCCGGCGGCGTGTTTGCGCGGCGAACCGCTCCTCGACCGGGGAGCACAATCGACATGAAAGATGTTTCCAAGGAATACAAAGGG
>CAZIDA010000317.1:0-4657 GCA_964537865.1 uncultured Acidobacteriota bacterium | reverse complement strand
TTTTCGGCGCGAGGGTCGCGAAATACCGGGCTCAAGGAACGCCTTTCACAATGGCTCCAAAGGAAGCGGATCGCCCAGCACTCTTGGACAGAAAGTGATCAACGGGTTTGTCCGCCGCTTCCGATCACATGCGCATAATCACCGGCGAGAATTCGAACACAGAGGCCAATGAGAGTTGTCCTGTTAGCCGCGGATTGGAACAACACCGGGTCGGTTGAAGATCAAGCGATCACCTTGGCGGAAGGACTGTCGCGCTACGAAGTTCGTTCGCTGATCATCAGCAGTCAGGTGCACGGCCCGATTCCGCAATACGCGCCTCCGCCGCCTCCCCGGCTGCCGCGCCATGAGAAGACGCCGGAATATGAGATCTATCGGTTGCCGGTGAAAGCGATCATGACTCGGCGGCGACTGCTCTTCTTCTACTTGCGGGTGGCAGGCATTCTCCTGAATCGATTTCTGCGATTCAGCGTCATTCAGGGAATTCAGTTGCACACCAATGGCGGACTGGCGGCGAGGCTGGCGAGGATTTTTGGAAAGAAGTCGGTCATTAAAGTGGTGAGCACCGGAACGAGCGGCGACATCGTGTTGTTTGCCGGAATGCCGATGTCGTCGCGCTTGAATCGATGGGCGCGGCGCGGCGATCTTTTTGTCAGCCTGAACGACGATGTGACGCGTGATTTGATGCGCGCCGGCATCCACCGGGCGCGCATCCGGAAGATCAGCGAAGGCGTCGACACGAAGCGGTTTCATCCGCTGCCCTCGCAGCAGGATCGGGTGGCGCAGCGAAACGCCCTTGGTGTTGGCGGACATCAACTGGCGCTCTTCGTGGGACGATTGGGCGAAGAGAACAACTTGGATGTTCTGCTGCTGGCCTGGCAGAAGGCCGTCTCGTATCTTCCCAAAGCCCGCTTGGTTCTGATCGGCGACGGCCTGCTGCGTCAACCGCTGGAATCTTATGCGCAGCAATTGGGCGTCGATCGAACCGTCAAGTTTACGCGCATGGTCGAGGACACGGTTCCGTACTATCAATCCTGTCATGTGTTTGTTTATCCGGCGCGGTCGGTGACCGCGGCGACCACGGTTCTCGAAGCGATGGCTTGCGGCGCTCCGGTGATTTCGACCCAGATCGCCGGTATCTCCGACATCATGATCGATCAAGAAACCGGTTTGTTGTGCGAGCCCGGCGACGTCCGAGCGTTGGCCACGTCCATGGTCTACATGTTGGAGAATCCCGGCGACGCCGACGTGATGGGCAAGAACGCCCGCCTTCACGCGCAAAAGCACTTCTCCATCGAAGCATACGCAGGAAAATACTTGGGCCTGTATCAACAATTGGTGGGGAAGTAGCGCCTCTCATGTGCGGCATCTGCGGAAAACTCAATCTGGATTTTGCCCGCCCCATCGCGGCGGAGTTGTTGTCGCGGATGAACGACACGCTCTATCACCGCGGTCCCGACGATGGCGGAATTCACGTCGAGGGAGCGGTGGGACTGGCGGCGCGGCGTCTGGCCATCATCGATCTCTCCCAGAGCGGACATCAGCCGATGTCGAACGAGGACGGTTCCCTCTGGATCGTCTTCAACGGCGAGATCTACAACTTTGCCGCTCTCCGCGAAAATCTCATTCAGCAAGGACACACCTTTCGCTCCCACACCGACACCGAGACCATCGTTCATCTTTATGAACAATACGGCGCGGAATGCGTTCAGCATCTGCGCGGGATGTTTGCGTTTGCGATCTGGGATCGATCGCGTCGGCGTCTTTTTTTGGCGCGGGATCGCGTGGGCAAGAAGCCGCTCTTTTATCGGCTCGACGCGCGAAGCTTTTGGTTTGCATCGGAGATCAAAGCCATCGTGGAAGATCCGGAGGTTCCGCGCGCGCCCGATTACACGGCCATCCATCATTACCTGTCGTTTCAATCGGCGCCGGCGCCGTGGTCGGCGTTTGCGGGAATCAAGAAATTGCCGCCGGCGCATTGGTTGATGCTGGAGAACGGCAAGCTTCAACTTCATCGCTATTGGCGCCTGGATTTTTCGCGGAAACGCGCCGTGAGATCGCTCCAAGAAGAAGAGGCGCTAGCGGAAGAAGTGAAGAGCGTCCTCGGAGAAGCGACGCGGCTGAGGATGATCAGCGATGTGCCGTTGGGCGCCTTTCTGAGCGGCGGGATGGACTCCAGCGCCGTGGTGGCGTTGATGGCGGAGTCATCGTCACGGCCCATCAAAACTTTTTCAATCGGTTTCAATCATCGCGAATACACGGAAACGCAATATGCGCGGCTTATCGCAAAGCGATATAAAACGGACCACCGCGAATTTGAAGTTCAACCGCGGGCTGTCGAGATTCTTCCTCGCCTGGTGTGGCATTACAACGAGCCGTTTGCCGATTCATCGGCCATTCCCACGTACTACGTCTCCAAGCTGGCGCGCGAGTTCGTCATCGTCGCGTTGAACGGCGACGGCGGCGATGAGGCGTTTGGCGGCTACGACCGTTATTACGCTTTGGCGCTGGCGCGACGCCTACAATGGATGACGCGCGTTCTTCCGGCTTCGTGGATGAGGCGGTTGGCAAAAGCGCTTCCTGGCGGTGGCGATCCGAAGCGGTTGGCGTGGAGGGCGCGGCGGTTTCTTCAAGAATTTGGGAAGCCGCTGGCCGAGCAGTACTTCGATTGGAATTGCTATTTTAGCGACGGTTTGAAATCCGCTCTCTACGCCGATGGCTTTGCCCCTGGCGCCCTGATTCAAGACTCGTTTCAACTCCTGAAGGCAGCTTACGACTCCGCCGATGCGGTCGACTTTGTGGATCGCACGCTGCAGGTGGACGCGCTCACGTATCTGCCGGATACCTTGCTGGTGAAAGTCGATGTTGCCTCCATGGCCAACTCATTGGAAGCCCGCTCGCCGTTGTTGGATCACGTGGTGATGGAACTGGCGGCGTCGCTGCCCGTTGGGCTAAAGCTGCGTGGACGGCAGAAGAAATATATCTTAAAGCGAGCCATGCGCCGGTTGATTCCGGAAGAGATTCTGAATCGCTCCAAGATGGGATTCGGCGTGCCGTTGGCGGATTGGTTTCGCGGGGAACTGAAGGATTTCGCTCGCGACATTCTGCTGAGCGAACGGTTTCGCGGCCGCCATTTGTTTCAAGAGGATTTTGTCCGGAAGATGCTGGAGGAGCACGCCGCCAATCGCTGGAATTGGCAATATCAAATCTGGTCGTTGTTGATGCTGGAGCTGTGGTTTCAGATGTTCATCGATCGTCCTCCTTCCTCTGAAGCCCGGTCTTTCGTCGATCAAAATGTGAATCTCGCCTCCGCGGCGAAGATCTCATCGAGATAGATCACTCTTCAATCCATTGCCGAGCGCGGCGAAAGATTCGATCGAACATCGGCTCGGTCAGTTTGCCGGTGAAGGTGTTCTGCTGGCTGGGATGGAAAGAGGCGATCAATAGAAGCCGGCGACTGAGTCGGGCCTCTGCTCCATGAGCAAACTTCGGCCGCGGCTTCGGCGCGTTTCCTTCTACTTCCTCATAAGCCTTCAGGAAATCAGTAAAAGCTGTCTTACCCAGTGCGATGACGGCGACGCGGCGTTTTCGACGCGCCTCAAGAAGAACGCGAATTTCCCGCCGCAAAAAAGCCCGGCAGTTATCAAGTTCGCTCGGAAGCAATTTGTTCAGAGGTGGAGCGCAATGCGCCGCCGCCGTGAGGTAACAATCCTGGAGCTTCAACCCATCTCCCTTGGCAATGGAGACGGGTTGGTTGGCGAATCCAAATTTGTGGAGCGCCCGAAAGAGCCAGTCGCCGCTGCGATCCCCGGTGAAAATCCTTCCGGTTCGATTTCCGCCATGAGCCGCCGGCGCAAGCCCCACGATGAGGACGTGCGCCTTTGGATCTCCAAAACTCGGGACTGGCCGGCCCCAGTAGGTCTCGTGCCTGAAGCGAGCCGTCTTTTCCCTCGCCACTTTCTCGCGCCACTTCACCAAGCGAGGACAGCGACGGCACTGAATGATCTCTTCTTGAATGGCGTTGAGAGTTGGCTTCGAAGCCTCGACTTGCATGTTGGTTGAGCCAGACATCGTGACTTTCAATCTTGATCCTTCAAAATATCTGGGAGAGTTTGTGAGAATCGGGAGCGGGGAAGAACGGCGTCGGCGCCGGCCTCGCGCGCCGCGCGCGCCAAATCTTCCTGTACATGCGACAGAAACGCAACCACGCGAATAGATTGGGTCGAATCTTCCCGTTTCAATCGGGCGATGGTCCGGGGAGATTCCGCCGCATCATAATTCAGATCGATGAGAACCAATCGCGGCGCGGCGCTTTGAATTTCGGCAAAGAGCCGTTCCGCGGAGGGAACAACATGAAGCGAGGCGCCAAGCTGTCGCGCCGTCTCTTCAATCTTGCCGACAAAAAATAAATCGGAAACAAGCGCCAGAACGGTATCCGACATTCAAGAGCACAAGGGCTTTCAAGTTCCGCCCTCTCCTCATTGATCACGAAAAGGCTTTAAGACCTGCATCATGGATTCGTGGATCTTCCCATTGGTGGCCAACGTTTCGGTCCCAAACGGATCAAATGTTTCGCCGCCAAAATCGGAGATTCGTCCCCCGGCCTCCGTGAGAATGCGGCTTCCGGCGGCCGTGTCCCACGCGTGCAGGCGAAATTCCC
>CAZIDA010000316.1:0-4668 GCA_964537865.1 uncultured Acidobacteriota bacterium | reverse complement strand
GAAACGAATAAAAGGAAACTACCAGGAACAGCGCCGAAAGCGACCCCACCGTCAAGAGGAGAAAGACGCGCGACCGCGTGGTCAAAGTGCCGATGACGGTGGGGGTGATAACGCGCTCGCCTTCCTCGCGAGTGGAAGCGGCAATGAGAACCACGGCCGCCAAAACAAAAAAAGTCAGCGCGTTCGCGGGAATGTGCATGTTGAAATCCAGCGCTGAGTGGGCGAGCACCGCGGTGATGGCCACCGTTCCCCCGAAGAGAAAGCTCCGAATCTTTCGGTCGCGGCGCTGCGAGTACCGCTGCCGAACGTTTTTGTAGAACACCCACAGCATCAAACCGATCAAGACCATCCCCAACAATCCGATCTCCACCACCGCCTGCAACCAGTCGCTTTCGAGATAAGTCGTCTGCACTTCGAAATGGCTCCGCTTGTACGCCGGGAAGATTTCGTTGAAGGCGCCCAATCCCACGCCAAACACGGGATAGTCTTTCACCATGGCGGCGGCGTTTTGCCAAATGTCGATTCGATACATGTTGGCGTAGGAACCTAGATTGGAGAATCGATGCACCAGCGTGGAAGCGCCCACCAGCGATAAGAACACCACGGTGATCAACACCAGCACAAACGGAATAATGGGAACTCGAAAATTCGAGTATTGGTTCGAACGCAGCAAGAACTTCGCGAGGATCAGACCGGCGGCCAGACTGAGCAAAGCGCCGCGCGATAACGAGTACACGATGGCCGTCACCAAGACCACGAGCAGAAACGATCCCAGAAACACATACGGCAGTTCGCGGCTCGCAAGCCATGCGAATTTGCGCCGCCATCCCTTGGTCTTGGCATCGGAAGGAGCGCCGGCGAACCGGCTCAACATCAACGCCAACACCGCGCCGAAGGCCATCTCCAGATATCCGGCGAAATGGTTGTGATTAAAATAAGGACCGAAGGAAGTCCCGGATTCCGTGGGAACCACCCAATAGAGCTTCCCGTTCCAAAACGCCCGTTGAACCAATCCGAACACCGACAGCGCCAGCCCATTCGCTGCCAGGAGAACGAAAAACCGATGAATGCGCTCCTTGGAGCGATAGGTATTGATGACCGCAAAAAAAATGATGAAGTAGGCGCCAAACAGGAGCAATTCGTTGAGCGTTCGCAGGGGATCCATGGACAATCGAAAACTGGGATGTTGATCGATGGCCAGGCGCTGCAGGGTTTGCGTGGCTTCGGCGCTGTGAGGCGACAGCAAGCTCACCAAGAATTTTGGGAGCGGAACCATGGTCAAAGCGAAATAGGCCCCCGTGTAAGCCGCCAACTGAAGGATGGCCGTCGCCACAAAGCTGATGCGATCTTTGCGCAGCAGCGACACGACCCACACCAAAGCCAAACAACCGGCCACGACTTCAATGAGAAATCGCGACCACGGCAGAATTCCGCCGAAGGCCCACGGAAGGACAATCAATAGCCCGGACACCAAGATTTCAACGAATGTGGCATTCATCAAAAAAACGATTCCTTGTCGAAAGAGGTTGCGCTAACATGCGCCGCATGAAAGTGGCGCTGGAGTTGGGGAAAATTGAAGATTTTGGTGTCGGCACGTACATTCGCAACCTGGTAAATCACCTGGCTCGGATTGACACGACCAACACGTATTTCCTGCTGCTGGGAAGTGACTCCAATTCGACGGCGCTCGCCACCGGCGAAAATTTCCAACGCATCCATTTTCGCGAGAAGCGGCGCGGAGAACTGGACCGCTCGGAGTGCTTTCGATTTCTCAAGCGTCAAGGCATTGACCTCTGTCACATTCCCCACGACGACGTGCCGCGACGAATTCCATGCCGCTTTGTCGTCACCGTGCACGACTGCGTGAATGTGATCTTTCCGACGGACGATCGTTCCGGTTGGCTTCAAACGTTGCGCTTCGAGGCCAAGCGCCGGCGGCTGCAGGCGGCGGAGCATGTGATCGCGGTCTCGGAAGCCACCAAACACGACGTCGAGCGTCTATACAGAATACCTGAAAATCGCATCACCGTCATTCATAACGCGCTCGACGAACGATTGTCGAATCTTCCCTCTTCGTTCGATTCCCAGAGCGTGTTGGAGCGCTATCAAATTCAAGATCCGTTTCTCTTGTACGCCGGAAATGTTCGACCGCACAAAAACATCACGCGCCTGATTGAAGCGTTTGCGGTGGCGCGCGGCGAATTAAAAGATCATCCGAAGTATTCCAAGTTGAAGCTTTTGATCATCGGCGACGAGCTGGCCAAGCATCAGGAATTGCGCCGCGCCGTCGTCATCAGCCGCGTTCAGAGCGACGTGCGTTTTCTCGGTTTTGTTCCCTACGACATTCTCAAATTCTTTTATCAAAACGCCGTGGCTTTTGCCTTCCCTTCCCTATACGAAGGATTCGGCCTTCCTCCGCTGGAAGCGATGGCCTGCGGCACGCCGGTTCTCACCTCTAATACTTCGTCACTGCCGGAGGTTGTCGGCGACGCAGCGTTCCTCGTGAATCCGGAGAACGTCTTCGAGATCGCGCGCGGCATCAAGCAGGTGATCTGCGATGAGTCGCTGCGCGCGCAGTTGATCCACCGCGGGTTCGAGCAGATCAAGCAGTTTTCATGGGTCCACTCCGCCGAGCGAACCCTGCGCCTGTACCAATCCGCGTTGGGCGCATAGTCCAAAGTCCTTTGTGGAGCGCCCTGATTCTCCACACCATCCTCACAATTATTTCTCATCGACCGGAAAGCTGACGGGCCGCCATCGAATCCATTGGTGCAGATAGCTCAACGGGACGAGGCGCGCGCGCTGCAATTGCCGCCGCCTCCGCCAACGGGCGCTGAAATGCTTTAGTACGTGACGCAATCCCCTGATGGATCCATGTTCGACGAGCAAGACGTATCCGATGACCGCGGCGTCGCGCGTCAACATGGGAATCAAAAATCGCAGGCAAGTCCACGCGGAGACATTGTTCAGCCGAAACAAGAATCGGTTCTTGACGGAGTGCATGTTGAGAAGAGCTTGAGTCGACGCCCGGTCCGTCGGCAGAACCTTTCGCACGTGATATCCGATGGCTCGCGGCGTGAAGAGACATTTCCATCCGGCGCTCTGCATCCGCCATGCGAGATCCGCGTCCTCCCGGTAAGCAAAAAAATCTTCGTCAAAGAATTCGTGACCGAGCCGAACGTGCTCCAAGGCTTCTCGCCGATAGAACGCCGCCGCTCCCGTTACGCCGAAAACCCATTCGCTTCGCTGAAAGCGTCCGGCCTCGACTTCATTGGAGCCGCGATCGAAATGACGGAGTGCCGGCGTAAAGTAAATTCCCGTGGAATCCAAAAGGGCTCGCCTCCGCGCTTTATCGAACCTCTCCAGCGGATGGTCGATCCGGTAGAGCTTGCCGGCCACGGCGCCAATTCGCTCATCTCTTTGAATGGCGCTGAAGACTTCCTCGAGATAGTTCGCCTCCAAATAACAATCCGGATTCAGCACCAAGACATAGGCGGTGTCGGATTCGCCGATCAAATGGTTATGAGCGGCGCAAAAGCCGACATTTTCACCGGACAATTCAACGGACACTTGCGGAAGTGAGAGCGTCTTCAGGAATTCAACGGTCCCATCGGTGGAGCCGTTGTCCCAAACCTTCACGCAAAAATCTTGCAGGGTTTGGTGAAACAGGCAGTCCAAACATCTCGGAATCTCTTCGCGAGAATTGTAGGTCACTAGGGAGACTGCAATCAGAGCCGCCATCGTCCCAGCGCTCCTTTCGCAGTTTCCCAATAAGACCGGCGAAGCGTTTTTCGAAGCGCGCGCGGCGAGCCTTCGTGCAGAGGCGCGGCCAAAGTCAGATGCTTCGTGATTGTTGACGGTCCCAACGTGACCGCCACGATCCGCGTCACCATGCCGATCATGATCGCCATCCGCAAGCACCCGGTTCCCCATCGAGAAAAATGCTTGCGGGAATACCTCGCCATATTCATGAAAAAGAGTTCCGTGGATCGGCCCGCCGGCATGGCCTGAACGCTGGAGCCACCCCAATGTCTTACCGTGGCGTCAGCGCAGTAAAGAATCTTCTCGCCCCGTTGACGAAGCCGGGCGCACAAATCGACATCCTCGAACCAAGCTGGAGCAAAGCGCTCATCGAATCCTTTCATCTCCTCAAAGCTTTGCCGCCGAACCATCAAACACGCTCCCGCGGGCTGCTCGATTTCCGCCGACTTGCTGTAGTCAAAATCCAAGCAGCGGTATCGACGATTCCGAGGTGACCGGGGAAACGCTTGATTCAACAGAAGCGCTTCCGAACAGAAATCCCAAAGGCGCGGCAGCGAACGAACCGCAAACCCAATTTGCGGATGATCGCAAGAATTCGCCAACCTCGCGCCCACGGCGCCAACGCTTTCGCTCGCGCTCAGGCACGCAAGCATGGACTCGAGCGATCCCGCTTCTATCTCGCAGTCGGGATTCAGGAACAGAATGGCGGACGCGTGTCCCGAAGCCGCGCCCTGGTTACTGGCGGTCGCAAAGCCTCGATTGGCTGAGTTCAAAATGAGATGAATGTTTTTGTCTTGGTCGCGGAAGGAAGCCAAGATTTGCGGCGTTGAATCTTGGGAGCCGTTATCGACGATGAAGATTTGTCGCCCAGGAATATCGCAACGCGACAGAGAATTCAAGCAGGCC
>CAZIDA010000315.1:0-4669 GCA_964537865.1 uncultured Acidobacteriota bacterium | reverse complement strand
TCTTTCTTTTCATCGGCGTCATGCTGTGGGTCTTCTACCAGAAGTTTCCATCGATGGCCACCTTCAAGACGAACGACTACATCTTCCCCACTTTCGTGATCACGCAGATCCCCACAGGCGTGTCCGGTTTGATCGTCGCCGCCATCTTGGCGGCAGCGATGGCCAACTTATCCAGTTCGTTCAATTCGCTGGCTTCCACGACGCTCGTGGATTTTTATAAGCCGCTGTTTCGACCCTCCGCCAGCGACGATCATTACCTCCGGCTGTCGCGATGGCTCACGGTGGCGTGGGGTGTGATTCTCATTTTCATTGCGGTTTTAGCGCGCCGGTGGGGCTCCGTGCTCGAAGTCGGATTGACGATTGCTTCGGTAACTTACGGCGCCTTGCTGGGAATTTTTCTCCTGGGCGTGCTGACCAAAATTGCCAACGAGCGAGGCGGCATGATTGGAATGACCGTGAGTTTGATGACCATGGTAGGAATTCAATTCTTGCCGCGATGGGCGCCGGTATGGAATGAAGCCGTCGGGCCGGGATTCTTCTCGATTGCCTCGAATCACATTGTCCAGATCGGCTGGCCCTGGTACACGCTCATCGGTACGGTTATTACTTTCATCATAGGAATTGTCTTCAGCGGAATTCTCGAAGAAAAGCGCGGCTTGAACACTGCGGCTTAAGAAGGCCTCCGCTCCCCACTCGCGAAATGGACTGTCCGCCCGGGGTGTCGTGAGCTCCTTCTTGCCACAAAAGGAACGCTGCACAAACATGAGTCGCTCGACCGAAAAACTTGTCCGGGGATTGAATTTGATGGACGCTTCGTCCATCGTCGTCGGAACAGTAATCGGCACCGGAATTTTCATTGTGCCGGCATACATGGCAGAGGTGCTCGGTTCGCCGGCGATGGTCTTTGCCGTGTGGATTGTCGCCGGACTCCTCACGCTGGCCGGCGCGCTGACGTACGCCGAATTAGGCGCCGCCTTTCCCAAAGCGGGTGGCGAATACGTTTATATCCGCGAGGCCTACGGCCCCTTCTTCGGCTTCATGTATGGATGGACTTATTTTTTGGTGGGAAAAACCGGATCTCTCGCGACGCTAGCGACGGGCTTTGCGCTTTATCTCGGCAAGCTTCTGCCGCTGGGCCGAGTCTATTGGCGGTACGATTACAGTTTCTTCGGACATCCCGCTTCGATCACTCTCAGCAATCAGGTGTTGGTTGCTATCGGGGTCATTGCCTTTCTGTCGCTTGTCAACGTTTTTGGAGTCGTGACGGGCGGGCGGCTCCAGAGTTTTTTGACGGCTCTCAAAGTGGGCATCATCCTTACACTGGTGATCCTGGGATTGACCCTTGGGCACGGCGCCGTCTCCAACTTTGGAGTGAAATTATCTCCGGCCATACAAGGCAGCTTACTGAGCCTGTTCGGAGTCGCGATGATCAAGGCGCTATGGGCCTACGATGGCTGGAATAATTTGAGTATGGTCGGAGGCGAAGTCAAAAATCCGCAGAGGAATATTCCTTTGTCTTTGATTTACGGGATGGCCGGTGTGATGGGATTGTATCTGTTAACGAATCTGGTGTACTTCTACATATTGCCCATCGGCCAAGTCGCTTCCTCTCCCACAGTGGCGGCCGATGTCGCTCGACAATTTCTCGGCAACGCCGGAGGAACTTTCGTTGTCGTGGCTGTTTTGATTTCAGTTTTTGCTTCAATCAATGGCTCAATTCTTTCCGGGGCGCGGATTTATTTCGCCATGGCTGAAGACAATCTGTTCTTCGCTCACGTCGCCGACGTTCATCCGCGCTACCGTACGCCGGTCTTCTCAATCACGGTCCAGGCGATTTGGGCTTCCTTTCTAACCCTGACGGGGACTTTTGATCAACTGCTCACCTATGTCCTCTTTGCTGAATGGATTCTCTACGCCATGGGGACCTTCAGCGTGTTCATTCTTCGTCGCAAGTATCCGGACATCGAGCGGCCATACAAAACGTGGGGATACCCGGTGGTCCCGATCGCTTTCGTCGTGGTAGCTGTCTTCCTTCTTGGCAATACGCTGATCACTGACGCCAAGGATTCTCTTACCGGTTTGATTCTGATCGCTCTTGGAATTCCAGCCTACTGGGGTTGGCATAGAAGAAAGCAACGTCAGTTGCGCATGTCGTGAGATGAATCCCCACGAGATTTTTCCTGCGGGATCATGAATCCCTCCGAACATCTGATTCGAAATCTTTCCGGGACCGACGAAAGCGCGCAGAGGCTTTCGGGCCAGGGATCTTCGAATCCGCGACCTCGTGTCTGACGGGCAGCGCTGACTTGGAACGCTCCTGGTGATGGCCCTTTGAGTTCTGTGAGATTCCTTACGTTACAAGAATTTACAAGAGGAACCCTTGAAAACTTGACGTGGTCGTGAGGTGTGTGTATATTCGCGCTGAATAAACCAAGAAGCCATCTCGACATTTCACGATTGGAGGTCTATCAATGACTCGAAAGTTGATTTCTCTCTTTGTGGTGTTGGCGTTCCTTCTCACCGCCTCGCCGATTTTCGCCGCGAACCAGAGCTGGACCGGCGTGATTAGCGATTCACACTGTGGCGCCATGCACAACACGGCCAGCAAACAAGCTGAAGCCTGCGTCGCAAAGTGCATCAAGGCCGGCAACAAATACGTGTTCGTGAACAGCGCTGATAACAAAGTCTACAAGCTGGTTCCGCAGGCCAAAGCGAATGGACATGGTGGCCACGAAGTCACCGTTACAGGAACGCTCAGCGGCGATACCATTCACGTCGCTTGGGTCACCATGCCAAAGAAATAGATTGACAAGGATTTCCTTTTGGAGATTCTCAGCGAGAATGAAGGCGCCACCAATAACGGTTGGCGCCTTCATGCTTTTTGCGGCTCGATGCGTGGTCCCGCTTATCTCTCAACCAGAATCACTTTGGGACGAATTTGAAAGCGTTGATTGCTCTGAGCGCTGACCGTCGAAAGCGCCAGCCCCATCAAATCACGATCGGGTCCCACGAGTCGAATCCAAATTTCGTTGAGATCAGCTTCTTCCCTTTCCTTTAACGCGCGCACTCGCGAATCTGCAATTTCCAGGGCCATCCCATTCTTGATCTTCCGGCTTTCCTCAGCCGACATTTCACAACTGGGCATCCACGAAAGCAGCGCGGTCATCGGGATCAGATTCTGCTCCAGCAAATCTGCTGACTTCTTTTCATCCGCCAAGCGATCCAGCGCGGTGAGGTCTATCGCCCGTGACAAGGTGAATTCTCCGCTGGCCGTTCTTCGGAGTGATGCAAGATGCCCGCCGCAGCCCAGTTTCTGACCCAAGTCGTGAGCAATGGAGCGAACATAAGTCCCCGACGAACATTCGATTTCGAATGAAACTTCCACAGGAGATAGCCTCGAAAGATCAAAACGCGAAACTTGGACTCGAGTCGGTTTCAAGACGACCCTCTGATTCTTACGAGCCAGCCGGTGAGCGGAAACGCCACCGATCTTCTTCGACGAGTAAATGGGAGGAGTTTGCTCGATCTCTCCGAGAAAAGACTGTCGCGCGGCCTCGACGGTATCCGGTGAAACCTCGACGTCTTTCAGTTCAGAAGTCGGCTCCCCTTCCGAGTCATAGGTGCTGGTGGAAAAACCCAAGCGAATGGTTCCGGTATAGGCTTTTTTTGACTTGAGATAAAACTGCTGCAAGCGAGTGGCGCGTCCTACCGCGACCGGGAGAACGCCCGTGGCGAGCGGATCCAAAGTTCCGAAGTGGCCGACTTGCTTTTGTCCCAAAACCTTTCGGATTTTAGCCACCACGTCGTGCGAGGTCACGCCGCCCGGTTTGTCGACGACAATTACACCATTCATCATCATTCTATTTTCAGGAAGCTCTCTGGCGAAGCGAGACAGCGCGCCTCAATATCCTTTTCGGAAGCCTTTACTCTTTCTTCTTGTCGTCGTCGGCGGGAGGAATATGAATGTGTCGAATCACCTCTTCGATGTGAGCGCCGTACTCTACCGACGGATCGTATTCAAAAACAATTTCCGGAGTATACCGAAGCCGCAATTGATGGCCGATCTCGCGGCGAATGAAGCCGGTGGCGGCGTGCAAGCCATCCATGGTTTTCTTCTTCGTCTCGTCGTCTCCGTAAACGCTGACGTAGATGCGCGCGTGTCGGAGATCGGCGGACATCTTCACTTCCGTCAAAGTCGTGAAGCCGATTCGCGGATCATGAATCTCCCGCAGCAACAGCTCCCCCACCAAGCTGCGAACTTGGTCGGCGACTTGTTCTGATCGTCGAGTTGGCGCTTTCATAAAAATTTCCGGCTATAAGAACTCCCGGTGAAATTCAAAGCGATTCCCCGCAAGAATCTTCTCCGTCTCCCGCTCCAGGGCGCTCATGATTTGTTCCAAATAGACATGATCGGAGTTCACCATGACCACGGCCACCTCCGCCCGCTGCCACAAGCCGTTCTCGGGCGACTCTGCCACGGACACGTTGAATCGAGCTCGCAGCCGGTCTTTCAATTGACGAACGACTTCCCGCTTCTCCTTCAGTGAATGTGCGTCGGGGAGGTGGACATCGATGGTTAGGAGCGCAATTTCCATGGAGACGCTCGGCAGGCCTAAAATGCCGGAAGGCGAGGAGGCCGTTCCAATTCAAAATTACACGGCTTCGGCGG
>CAZIDA010000314.1:0-4680 GCA_964537865.1 uncultured Acidobacteriota bacterium | reverse complement strand
AGAGAGAAACGATCAATCCAGTTGAAGTTGGTTGAGACGCGATGAGTGGAATGTTTACTGGCGGAGCGGGAGTTCTCCGCTTTCGAGTTTTGAAATGAGATTCTTCAGATCGAGGTCGGCCAACGAATCGACCTTGAAATCGATGTGCGCCCCGTCAAACGAGAGTTGGTCGGTGATGGGATTGGTTGTGAGAACGCAGAAGATGTGAGCTCGATTGGCGGCGAGAACGCCGTTGGGCGAATCTTCGAAGACGATAGTCTGCGGCGGTCGAGCGTCGAGAGCGTTCAGCGTCTTCATGAAAAGTTCCGGATCCGGTTTGGTGTGAGTTACATCCTCGGCGCACTGGGTCGCTTGCAGATGGTCCAACAAACCCACCCGTCTCAAATGCCCTTCCACCCAGGCGCGCGGAGAGCTGGAGGCGACTCCTAATTTCAGACGAAGCTCTCCTGCTTGTTCGAAAATCTCCTTGACGCCGGGCAACAGCGGCAGATTCGCGATCTGAGACTTCACGGCGGATTGCCGCTCGGCGCGAAGAGCCTCCCGGTCGAAAGGGCGACCGGTCAGAGTCTCCAAGTGGGCGTGTGGATCAAAGACCATTCCTCGACCCACGCACGCAGCCCATTCCCGCAAAGGCAATTCCACGCCATATTTTCGATAGATCCTTCGCCAAGACTCGTAGGCCGGCGTCTCGGTGTCCATGATCAAGCCGTCAAAATCGAGAATGATTGCTTCGATCTTTTTCAAAAGACAGAAACCTCAAGGTTCGATCAACATCTTAAGGCGCGCATCAATTCATTCGGCGCCTGAGCTGCTTGAGCGCGAATCAATTCTTCTGGCTTTGCAATGTCCACCCAATCATTTTATAGAGCAGGCGCGCTCCGACATTGGCATCCCATTCGTCGCCGCGCGGCCCCGGCGTCACCTCGGTCAAATCAAAGCCCACAATTCGACGACGCGACTTGGCCACGGCGGCGATCAAGTAGACGGCCTCTTCAAAAGAAAGTCCCCCTGGAACCGGAGTCCCGGTATGCGGACACAAGCGAGGGTTCAATCCGTCCATGTCGAATGAAATGTAAACTTGTCCGGGGAGGTCGCGGAGGATTCGGGAGATGATTCGCTTCCAACTCTTCCCTTCGAACTTCTGACGCTGCAATTCTTCGTCGAAGTATGTCACCACCCGTCCTCGCGACTTCGCAATAAAATCCAACTCCGCCTCGCAAAAATCGCGGACGCCCACTTGAACGACTCGCTTGATCCCGGAAATTCTTGACACCACATTGTGAAAGATGGAGGCGTGGGACCATTCAAACCCTTCATAGGCGTTCCGCAAATCGCAGTGCGCGTCGAAATGAAGAATCCCCAAGCCCGGATATCTCTCCGCATACGCCTGCATCAAGCCGAACGCGGAGGAATGATCGCCGCCCACGACACCTATGATCTTTTTCCGTGAGATGAGTCGGCGCGCGGTGTTGTAAACCACTTTGTTCACTGCTGCGCCAATCTCATTGACTCGGACCAACCGCTTCTTCAATCGCGGCGCGCGGTCGATCTCGCCTCCGCAGTGAACGATGTCGCGAGCCAGGCGTTTGCCTTCGCGGTTGAGCCGCCGGATTTCAGTCGATTCGGGCAGCATGAAAATGCCCGGCTCATAAACTCGGCCCGTTCCAAAATCGTAAAGATCCACTTGCTTCGACGCCTTCAGGATGGCCGCTGGGCCCTCTGCCGCTCCACCTCCGTAAGACGTCGTGATCTCGATGGGAACCGGCAGCAGTATCACACGACTTCTTTCAAGCGTGCAGGGAAGCCCGTAAACGCCTCGGCCGTCCAGAGCCGCGGAATTGGGATCGAAATCATGAGGTATTGCCGACTTTGATTCTGCCAAGGAGCCCTTCCAAATTCTCCGTTTATTTTGAGCGAGTCCGTGTTTTCCTTGCAGCCCCTCCTCCTGATGCATCGTGGCGTCCGTGGGCATGAAAAAGATAAGGAGGGTTCAGAATGGCGGAGAGACAGGGATTCGAACCCTGGTTACCCTTTCGAGTAAACACGCTTTCCAAGCGTGCGCCTTCAGCCGCTCGGCCATCTCTCCGTCCGAGTCGCGACCGAGGAGTGTACCATCGATTCAAAACAACCATCAAGCCGGAAAACGCTTGTCCGCCTTGCAGATTTGACTTCAAAACGGAGCGCGCTCAAAAACGGCTATCGCCGCTTTGCGATTCCCTGCATTTCGAAATGTCCGCCCCGCAGAAGCGGTCCGGAGCCGAGAAAGGCGCGGGCCGGGAACTCCTTCTTGAATCGACACCGATAGGCTTCATTGAATGGATCGTAAAGCGAGAGATCGGGACAAAACACTTGGACATACACCAAATCGTCCATCGTCATCCCAACTTTTCCCAGCACCGCTTCAAAACCGTCGAAGAGATTCTTCAGTTCCTCTTCGAGAACCGGAGGAACGAGCCCCGTCTTCCCGTCGATGCCGATACGCCCCGACAGAAAAAGAGTGTCGTCAACCAGCACGCCATCGCTGAAGGGAAGCTCCAGCGGACGAATTGGCAGATTGATGAATTCTCTATCCATCGACTTGGATGCGCCTTCTCTCGGGCGATTCATGGGTTTCGACATGACTCCTCACAACAAGACAGCGAATGATCACTTGAAAATCGCGCGAACGCGCTTCGAAAAGGCCGGATAAACGTCCGGGCCTTGCTTGTTCAGGCATTCGATGAAGGATTGGGCCACGGTCTCCAATTGTCGAAGAAAGAGCGGATCCTTGAATTCAGCGCGAACGCTGGGGACCACGTCCCGCACTCTTTCCCAAACATAGAGCGCTTCGCGGTTGCTTTGAAAAAAGAGCGTCTCATTCAGCACTCCGCTGGTAACGAAGGATGCGGCCATGTCCCAATAGCTCACCACCATCCGGTAAGAAGCGTTTTCTTCCGATCCGATCGGACACAAGGCATTCAACTCATTCCAGGTGCGCGCGTTGAAAGAGCCGATAAACCATCGCCGCGCTTTCCGCATCCGCTCTTCGCGTCGCAGATCATAAAGCCGCAAGATCAAATTCACGTCATCATAAGTTGCTTGAGTCATCGTTACTCAACTCCTCGAAAGAAATTTAGAAGCGCCGGTTTCAAAAAAACGAGATGTCCTTGAATGGGCTCACTTCAACTCTATTGCAGTCCGTACAGCTTGGCGGCGTTGTCGTGAAGCGCCATGTGTGCCAACTGAAGCGCCCGCGCGCGGGTGATTTCTCCATCATTCATCATCCCGGTCAACGCGAGGGCCAAAGCTTGGCGCGCCGTCGTGGTCGACAGCCACGCAACCTCTTCCCATCCCACGTCGGGCGTCTCATCAAAAGCGTCGGTTCCAAACATCACGTGTTCCGGAAACCACTCCAACCAATCTCGGATGACGTGGCTCAAGGCCCGCGGATAGAGGAGCGTATCCTCCGAAGAGAAATCCGCGTAGACGTTGTTCTTCCCGATCAGATACGCGGTGGCCTTGGTCCACGGCCATCCTCCATGAATGATGACGAAATTGGTTTTATCCAGGGTCGGATCGCTGAAGAGGGAGTCCAGCAGCAAGGGGCTGGCGCCGCTCAGTTCATATTGCCCGCCGCCACCGGCGCCGACGTGGAAATGAATTGCAAGCTTGAGCCGCCCCCCTTGGCGTGCGATGTATCGGAACAAAAAATCCTGAAGAATCTTGTAATCGGCAATCGAAGGAACACCGCTTTTCACGTACTTGCCATAGACGCGCGCCGCCTGCAATTTTGAGGCATAGCCAAAATCCAGCGGCCGCAGATAAGCCGCCTCAAACTTCAGCGCCACGGCTCCCTCTTGCTTCATCCGCTCGATGGTCGGCGTCACCACGTCGTTCAAATAATCGTTCAACGTCGGCGGTAGCGCCGACTGATGGCAGGCCGCCACGTACTTCCTCAATAATCTTCCTTCTGCCTCGTACATCTTTCGATACTTCGGATGAACCCTCAGGATCGATTCATTGTTCAATGGAAAGATCAAAGCGTCCACGAAAGCGACCCACCCAAAGTGTGGCGGCGTCAGGCCGCGGCCCATCTGAACTCGATTCGCGAACATCGTCTCAATGCCCAATCGCGCAAGCACCCAATTGGGATAGTTGTCTCCTTGTTCCTTCATGATTCGCGCTTTCAACTCATGCAGCTCGCGAAGATGCGCCTCCGACATGTCGTTGTAGGGATATCCGTACAAGTCTTTCCACGCTTGAATGAACTCCGGATTGTCCGGCCTCAAACGCACTTCCGTGAGACTGGATTCATAAACGTCCGGCGGCAGCGCATCCCAATCCTCATCGCTCTTCTCTCCGGGATTTAACAAGCGCTGCGGATGCGCGTGATGATCGATGGCCTGAATCTTGGCAATTGCGGCGACCAGTTGTGGATCGGCCGTGGTCTGAGCCATTGCCCCATTGGCACCCACCCAGAGGCCCATCACCAATGAGATCGCCAGGATGATTAGTTTTCTTCTCATTCCATCTCCTCCCCAACACGGGATATCAACCGCCCGCATTTTCTCGGCAGGATTCCATCCCCGGCACGATTCGAATGCCGGCGCCCGGCGCGCAGCCGCCAAGCAAAATCGCTTCTTCTTTGCGCGGGCTTCTTTCGGTCCAAGTCGGAAGGCGCCATTTTACACGGAACAGGAA
>CAZIDA010000313.1:0-4693 GCA_964537865.1 uncultured Acidobacteriota bacterium | reverse complement strand
CCATTACCGGAGCAACGACGGTGGAAGAAATTCTGGGAAATATTTTTTCAAAATTTTGTGTGGGGAAGTGACGAAATGTTGCGATGACGCAGCGTGAAATGATTCACGAAGGCAAGCCGCGGCTATTCCTTCAAGGGCACGCGGCTTTTCTTTTGTCGAGGTTCATACTAGAATGCTCGCTCCACCAAGGGTGAGAATGAGCTATCGAGGATCAAAGGACTGCTGATGCAATTTAATCCCGACGAAAAATACGATGTGGTCGTCATCGGCGCCGGGCATGCCGGATGCGAAGCCGCTGCGGCCTCCGCAAAGATGGGGCTGAAGACCGCCTTGCTGACGATGAACCTCGATCTGATCGCTCAGATGTCGTGCAATCCGGCCATCGGAGGCATCGCCAAAGGGCATCTCGTTCGAGAAGTGGATGCCTTGGGCGGTTTGATGGGCGAGGTCATTGATCGAACCGGAATACAATTCCGCCTTCTAAACACCAGCCGCGGTCCGGCGGTTTGGAGTCCGCGGGCGCAAGCCGATAAGCAGCGATACCGCGTCGAAATGCGGCGAACGTTGGAGCGCCAACCGAACCTCACCATCAAGCAGGCCGAGGTCATCGATTTGATTTTGGAGCACAACCACCAAATGGTGCGCGCATCGGAACTGGAGCTACAAGCTGCTTCAAGCGCCGCCCCAGAAGCAAAAGGGAAGATCGATATCCGCGATTATCAGGCGTTGCGGAACGAGATTCTTCCGGCAGACCGCATCACGATCCGGGGCATCGAGCTGATGGACACGCGAATCATCGAAGCGCCCGCCGTCATTCTCACGACTGGAACTTTTTTGAACGGTCTGATTCATGTGGGCGAGCGAAAGTACTCCGCCGGGCGCAGCGGGGAGCCACCCTCGTGCTTACTCGCGGAAGCGATCAAGAGAATCGGGTACCGCATTGGGCGCTTGAAAACAGGGACTCCGCCGAGACTCGACGGGCGCACGATCAATTATTCTGCATTGACCGTCCAGCCGGGCGACAAACATCCCACGCCGTTCTCGTTCCGCACTCGATCCATCGATCTGCCTCAGGTGAATTGCCACATCGCGTTCACCACTTCTCAGACCCACGAAATCATCCGACGGAACCTGCAGCGGTCACCGCTTTACAGCGGGCAGATCAAATCGATGGGGCCCCGATATTGTCCTTCCATCGAAGACAAGGTGGTCAAGTTCGCCGATAAGGAACGACATCAGCTCTTTCTGGAGCCGGAGGGGCTGGATACTTACGAGGTCTATCTGAATGGCCTTTCTACCAGTTTGCCGGTGGATGTACAGTTGGAAATGGTCCATTCGATTCTGGGGTTCGAGAAGGCGGTGATCATTCGCCCTGGTTACGCCATCGAATACGATTTCGTTCAACCGACCGAACTTTTTTCTTCGCTGGAGACCAAACGAGTCGAAGGCCTGTTCTTTGCCGGTCAGATCAATGGGACAACCGGGTATGAGGAAGCCGCCGGGCAAGGGATCATCGCCGGCATCAACGCCGGGCGGCGAGTTCAGGGGAAAGCGCCGCTGACTCTCGATCGGACGCAGGCCTATATCGGCATCATGATTGACGATCTCATTACCAAGGGAACGAATGAGCCGTACCGCATGTTTACGTCGCGCGCCGAATATCGATTGCACTTGCGCATCGATAACGCCGACCTGCGTCTCACGGATCTCGGTTTTGAAGCCGGAGTCATTTCGGCGAGCGAGTATGCCGACTTCAAGAAGAAGCGCGAGCGGATTGCGCGGTGCGTGGAGTGGCTGAACTCCGTGAAGGTCGATCGGGACTCGGCCTGGCGGACGGAACTGGAAGCGAAGATGTTTTTAAAACCGACCGACAATCCCAAAGTGGCGGCGATTCTCAGGAAGCCGGAAGTCCAGATCATGAAATGGATTCCCAGCGTGGCGGCGTATTTGAACTCCCGGTCGCTTTTTGCGGCGCCGATTGACGAAACGGAATTGATGGTGGCCGCGATTCAAGTGAAATACGAAGGGTACCTGAATCAACAGGCCCGGGAAATCGAGCGGATGCGCCGCTCGGCCATGCGTCCGATTCCCCCGGAGTTCTCCTATCATTCCATCCCCGGATTATCGAGGGAGATGGTGGAGAAGCTGACGCTGGTTCAACCTAAAACGTTGGAACAAGCGTCGAGGATTCCCGGAGTGACGCCGGCGGCCGTTCAATTGATCGCTGTTTACGTGGAGATGGCGAGGCGTCGGGAGCGCCCCAAACCCGCACCCGGCCAACCGTCCACCGAGTCCCAACCGGCGTTATAGCCTGGTAGCCCCGGCCGTTCTTGGGGCCGGGGGCGGTCAAGCGTCCACTGAGCCCCGACCGGCATTGTAAGCGTCCCAAGATCATTCCTTTATGCTTTCCATGGAGCATCTCGCCGACATTTTTCGTCAAGCCGACTTCGAGCTTTCCGCGGCGCAATGCGGGGAGATTCAGCAGTACACGGCGCTGCTCCAAAAGTGGAATAAGAAGATTCGCCTGACCGCCATCGATGGGGAAGAGGAGATTTATCGGCAACATTTTCTGGAGTCATTCCTGGTGGCGCGATTTCTTCCTCGCGAGATCGCGCGTCTCTTGGATGTCGGATCCGGGGCCGGCTTTCCGGGATTGGCGCTGAAGATACTCTATCCCCGGACTCGAATTACGTTGGTGGAATCGTCACAGAAGAAGGCGCGGTTTTTGGAAGAAGTGGCCAGGGCGCTGGGATGGCATGGAGCCGTGGAGGTTTGCGCTGTCCGCTTCGAGGACTTTGACCCGACAGATCGGGGCTTTGATGTCGTCACAGTTCGAGGCGTTCATTTGACGCGCCAGACCATGCTTCTCCTTGAAAAAAGTTTGAGCGAGACGGGGTGGCTCGCGGTTGTGACCGGCGACGAGAAGGCCGCCGAATTGCGGAGCGCCGGGACGGGATTCCTTTGGGAGGACGCGAAGAGTCTTCGCCCTTACTCGGCCAGATGGCTACTCCTCGGTCAGAAACGTTCCACGTGAAACCTTCCGCCTTGGGCGGCGGCGCATCGAACCCTTGGTTCCACGTGGAACCGGCTTGGCCTCCTCCCGGCGCGGAGATTTATATTCTTCCTTTCTCGTTGGACACCTTTCCGATTTGTGGTAAATTTCGGCGACGGCCATGGGTGAAATCATTGCGGTAGCCAATCAAAAGGGCGGAGTCGGCAAGACGACCACGACCATCAACTTGGCCGCGGCCCTCGCCTCCGCGGAAGCAAGGACGCTGCTCGTCGATACCGATCCGCAGGCCAATTCCACAAGCGGATTGGGGTTTGGTCGAGATGCGGGGCGACGAAGCATTTATCACGGCTTGACTCTCTACGAGCCCTTCGATACCTTGGTTCAACCCACCGAATTGGAGCACCTCTATCTCATTCCCTCAGAAAAAAATCTGGTCGGCGCCACGGTGGAGTTGATCGGAATAGAAGGCCGGGAGTCCCGCCTCAAAGAGGGCTTGGAGTCGCTCCGGGAAGATTATGAATTCATCTTGATCGATTGCCCGCCGGCCCTGGACATCCTGACCCTCAACGCCCTGGTGGCCGCGGATTCCGTCCTCATCCCCATTCAGTGTGAGTACTTTGCCCTTGAAGGCGTCTCCGAAATCCTCGACACCATTGAGCGAATTCGTCAGCAAATGAATCCCGGATTGGAACTCAAAGGGGTCCTGCTGACGATGTTCGATGAGCGCACCAATTTGGCGGTACAGGTTCGCCAAGACTTGAAGGACTTCTTCGGCGACAAGATTTTTTCCACTGTCATCCCCCGAAATATTCGATTGGCGGAGGCCCCCAGTCACGGCAAGCCTATCATTCTGTACGACGCCCGATCCCGCGGCGCGGAAAGCTACATCCAGTTGGCAAGGGAGATCCTCGAACATGACCACCACAAAGAAAGCGCTCGGGCGCGGGCTTAGCGCCCTGATCCGCACCACGGACAGCGGACAAGAAGGGGTGAGGGAAGTGGACATCGACCTCCTCGAGCCCAACCGCTTTCAACCCCGGACGGAGTTCGACGAGGCCAAGTTGAACGAGCTGGCTCAGTCCATCAAATCCAACGGCGTCTTGCAGCCGATCTTGGTGCGCAAGGTTCACGACCGCTATGAGATTGTGGCCGGGGAACGGCGCTGGCGGGCCGCCCAATTGGCTGGCCTCTTTCGCATTCCGGTCGTGGTGCGCTCCATCAAGGACGAGCGCCTGCTGGAGGTGGCGCTGGTTGAAAACATTCAACGAGAAAACCTCAACTGCATTGAAGCTGCCAAGGCCTTTCAGCGGCTGCACGCGGAGTTGCAGCTTTCCCACGACGAGATCGCGCATCGGACCGGCAAGGACCGGACCACCATCACCAATTATCTCCGCCTACTGAAACTGCCCAAAGAAGTTCAGCACCTCCTGGCCGAGGGGAAATTGACGATGGGTCATGCCCGGGCGCTCTTGGCGCTGGAGTTGGCGGTGGATCAGAAGAATCTGGCTCAGAAAGCCATTCAGGCGGGATGGTCCGTTCGACGTGTCGAACAAGCCGCTTCAAAAAAATCTTCGTCCCAAAAAGAGAAGGCGGCAAAGGTGGAGCAGCCGCAAGATCCCAACGTGCGACACGCGGCGGAGCTTTTGGAGCGATTCTTAGGAACCCGCGTTCGTATCAATG
>CAZIDA010000312.1:0-4699 GCA_964537865.1 uncultured Acidobacteriota bacterium | reverse complement strand
CTGGTGTACATGACGCTCTTCGGCGTGGGCAAGATCATCTTCGGCGAAACCATGGTGGGGATCGGCTTTCTTCTGATCGCCGCCGTCGGCGGGGCCGTCATTTATTGGGATTTGAACCGGCGCGGTTGGAAGACCGTTCTGGAATAGCGCCGGACTTTCTTCTTCGAAATATCGAGACAACCAAATCACGTGATGGAAAATTCCAAGGTCATTTACCGCTCCGTGACTTCTTTGACCGATACGTTGCACACGATTTCCATCGCCGCTCCGCTCTTTTTGATTTTGGTGGGATGCTATCTTCTTTATCGGAACGTCATCGAGAATGCCGTTTTGCGTTTGATGGTTTTGATCGGCTTGCTGATGTTGGTGGCGATCCTCGCGCCGCTGGGCGGGCGGCTCAAGCACATGGAAATTACCGAGAGCGCGTGTCGCGTGATTCCATCGCATTCCGATCCTTATGAGATCGAATTCGGCGAAATCGAAGCCGTGAATATCCAACCCGCTTTCGGCATCGTAAAGATTCGGTTGTTCCCAACGAAGATGCTCCCCGGTGATTCCGTATGGTTCATTCCCGAAACGCCGGAAGGGATCAGCAAGCGGAGCCACTTGGAGGAAGTGCGCGCGTTTCTCCAAAGCCACATGGAGAAGGCGCGTGGCTAAAGGATTTTGTGAGGATGACGTGGCGCAGACACCCGCCGCGGCAGGTTTGCGCCCGCTTAGGTAGCCCCGCCCGTTTTTTAGGGCGGGGGTAGTTCCTTGCCGGATTCGAAGTGTTGGTTTATGAGAAGCGGACTGATTCATTGAGTTGCGTCACGTCTGAGATTTTTCCGCGAGATTCTCGATGTGAATTCCGCATGGAAAAGCCGCCGGCGCTACCAAAGCTGGTTTGAAAATTGGCTTAGGTGACTGCCGTGGCGGATTGCACTCCCTTTATTGTTCGGTTTGAAATCAGAAAGTGCGATGATGCTTTCACTCTGAGGCGTTACAATCGCCGTTCACCCGGTTGGTTCAAATGAAAAGAAAAACGTCCCTCTCATCGCTTGCCACTGAAGCTCGCCATCCTCGCTCGATGCGTCTCGACGCTCTCACCACTTCCGAAGTGTTGAATCTCATCAACCGCGAAGATCGGCAAGTTGCGCGCGCGGTTCGCAGAGCCATTCCTCAACTATTGAAAGCGGTGGAATTGATTGTGGCGTCGCTTCGCCGAGGCGGGCGATTGATTTATGTCGGCGCAGGGACCAGCGGGCGAATCGGAATTCTCGATGCGGTGGAGTGTGTGCCCACGTTCAACACCGCTCCCGGCCAGATTCAAGGAATAATCGCAGGAGGTTACGAAGCCTGTTATCGCGCGGTGGAAGCGAGCGAAGACAAGGCCGAGGCGGGCGCGCGCGATCTCCGGCGTCTGCGCGTGCAAGCGCGCGATACGGTGGTCGGGATCGCTGCGAGCGGCCGCACTCCGTACACCTTGGGCGCCTTGAAATTCGCGCGATCCCGAAAAGCCGCCACCGTGGCCGTGGTCAACGTGCCCGATTCTGAAATGAAGAAGATTGCCGACGTGACGATTGAAGCGCTCACCGGACCTGAAGTTCTCACCGGATCGACTCGCATGAAGGCAGGGACCGCGCAGAAGATGGTGTGCAACATGCTCTCCACCGCCAGCATGATCCGGCTGGGCGCGGTCTATTCCAACCTGATGATTCAGGTTCACATGAAAAACGAGAAACTGGTGGCGCGAGGAATTAATATACTCCGGGAGATCACTGGGGCCGGCGAAAGAGAAGCGGCCGACGTTTTGACTCCGGCGCGGTATGATCTGAAAGTCGCGGCCATCATGCTGAGATGGAAGGTCAGCGCCCTGGCGGCTCGCCGGCTTCTTAAACAAAGCGCGGGCAATTTACGTCGCGCGTTGGAAGCCCAAGCTGCACACTGAGGACGCGCTGCGACCGACGATCGCCCCAAAGGATTTTTTCTCATGCGAACCATCCTACGCGCAAAATCGGCGCTCACTCCTACTGAAGAAATCAACAACGCTCTCCTTATCGTTGAAGACGGAGTTGTGCGGCAGGTGGCCGCGGCTGACCAGATGGGCGCTCCCCCTGAAGGGCAAACGGTCGACCGCTCCGAGGAGGTACTCGTCCCTGCTTTCGTCGACATTCACGTTCACGGCGGCGCAGGCCACGACGCCATGGAATCGAACGATGAAGCTCTCTGCGCCATGGGGCGATCCCTCTTCCAACACGGAACGGGCGCATTCTATCCGACCACGGTCACGACGGATCGCGATCGAACCCTCCGCGCTGTCGAGCATTTGGGCCGGGCCATTCGGCGCATCGAGGCGGGAGAACTTTCTGAATTTGACCGGACGACGATGGCCCTGCCGCTCGGCATTCACATGGAAGGGCCGTTCATCAGCGCGGAGAAGCCCGGCACTCATCCCAAGGAGCTCATACAAGCCCCATCCAAGGAATTTCTGAACGATCTCCTCGACGCCTCCGACGAACGAATTGAAATTCTGACCGTCGCGCCGGAAACCGAAGGCGCCATCGAGTTTATCCGGTACGCTCGAACGCTCGATCTCAAAATCGGAATTGGGCACAGCAATGCGACCTTCGAGGTAACCGAGCGCGCCATTCAGGCGGGCGCGACGCACGCCATTCATTTGTTCAACGCCATGCGAGTTTGGCACCAGCGCGAGCCGGGCATCGTCGGCGCGGCCTTGGCCGACCCACGGCTGTCCTGTGAAATCATCGCCGACGGAGTGCACGTCCATCCGCTAAACGTGCGCATCGCGTTTCAACAGAAATCTTATGAGAAGATTCTCGCCATCACCGACGCCACCAGCGCCACTTCCATGCCCGACGGCCGCTACCAACTGGCCGGATTTGAAATTGAAGTGAGGAACGGCGTGTGCCTCGGTCCCGGTGGAATGTTGGCCGGATCGACGCTCACTCAGGAGCGGGCCGTTAGAAATCTGATCGATTGGAAATGCGCATCTTTTCAGCAAGCCGTCCAAACGGCTTCGCTCAATACGGCCCGGCTGGTCGGCGTTGACACGCATCACGGCCGCATCGCCGCCGGCGCCTGGGCGCGATTCAACGTCTACGATTCCGAAGGAAATTTCATCGAGGCGATGGCGCTTTGATGAACTTGTGGACCGTAGCAATGCGTAGTCCCGGTGGCCGGGAAGCCCTGTCCGCCTCAGGCGCACAGCCTCCCGACCATCCCATCGATCCAGATCGCAGTGACGTCCGGGATTCGCCAATCCCCCAAAAATCCGGGGGACGCAAGCGAGACCGGGCGAATCCCGGCTACCCAAATATTCAAGATCTCTATTCTCGGGGGTAGTCACTCTTGGGCCCGATCAATGAGAATCGGTCCTAGCCTCGTCCCCAAAGGGGACGCGTCCTCCAGCCCAGGGTTGTCCGCCAGCTCTTGGGCGGACTACCCTGGGTACCGAATCACCCGAACAACGACATAACCCCAACGGGGTTATGGCAAACGCCAGAATCCATTTTCGGACCATTCTTTCAGCAACCGGATCAGGCGCAGGCCCGCCGCGGCGGGCCTGCGCCACTTGGGGTTCAACTCATCAAAAAATCTCGCACCGCTTGATTGAAGGCTTCCGGTTCTTCGATGTGAGGATGATGCCCGGAATTTTCAAAAATCCTGATTTGAGAACCGGGAATCAACGTGTGCAGGCGATTCGCGTTTTCCGGCGGAAGAATCCGGTCGTGTCGCCCGACCATGATCAAGGTCGGAATCTTCAAGCGGCGGAGTCGATCTTCGTTGGAATATCCCACGCCCGACATCAACTGCCGCATATAAGCAAAGCGTGGAGGGCGTGTCCGCAACTTGAATTCAACCAGCCGTGCCGCTCGCTCCGGATGATTTTCGCAAAACCCCGGCGCCGTCCCATACCCGATTTCCATTCGGCAGATTTCCTCACTCGGCGTCTCCTGGTACTGCATCAAGTAGCCCAGCGTTTCCGAAGACGGTTGTCGAGCGTTCGCGCCGCCGAAGATGGTCGAACAGAGAATCAAGCGCCTCACGCGATCGGGGAATGAAAGCGCCAACTCCTCCGCGATGATTCCGCCCATGGAAATGCCGAGCACATGGGCGCTTTGAATAGCCAGGCGGTCCAGCAGCGCCGCCGCATCGGCGGCAAACATCGGGACGCTGTAGGGAATGTCGGGTTTGGATGAAAGTCCCGAACCGCGGTTGTCAAACGCGATGACGCGAAATGAATCCTTCAATCCCTGAAATTGCCATTGCCACATCGGCGTGGCGTAGGACAATCCTTGAACCAGGAGGAGCGCTTCTCCCGCTCCTTCCTCTTCATAATAGAGGTCAACTCCATTCGCGGCCGAGGTGGGCATGTAGACGATCCAATCGTTTGTCAGATTGAGCAGCGACGCTGAGGATAGGTGGGGCGCCGGTCCGGTGTCTACAGAAAAAACGGGCAGGCTCTTTTGGCGCCAGAGCCTGCCCGACGAAAATCAGAACGTGTACTTGAACGCAAACTGAATCACGCGAGGTCCCGAAGCCGTCGACAAGATTTTCCCGAAGGTCGCGGGCGTGGCCAGATTCGCTTGAGGCTGGGCGAAGTTCACGGTGTTGAAGATGTTGAAGAACTCCGTCCGGAACTCCAGCCGCTGATGTTCTCTGATCGGGAAGAACTTGATGATCGAGAAATCCACGT
>CAZIDA010000311.1:0-4712 GCA_964537865.1 uncultured Acidobacteriota bacterium | reverse complement strand
CCGTTCCACCGGTCCCCTGATGGTCGGTCGATCGATGTTCATAGGAATACCCGATCCAGAACTGGTCGGCGTTCCCTATCTCCCGAAATACGCGCCAGGAGCCGAAGAAATGTCGCATGGGCTGAGGCACGTTCTCATTGACAAGGCCGTTAGCGTTCTGGGCTACCACGATGGCTTGCTGGTCTTGTTGGTCATCCTCCAAGGACATTAGAAAAGTCGTCTTCTTGCTGTGGCTGAGAGGACCGGCCAACGACGCTTCGAAATAACGTCGTTGCTCGGAAGGTTTTACCACGGCGAAGGCATTTCGCGCGTCAAAGATCGAGTCGCGGTACATGAAATTGACCTCGCCGTGGAGGTCCGGGGCACCGCCTTTCGTGATGATCTCGAGCCGCGCACGGCCCGGCCTGGTGAAAAGTGCGGAGTAGGGATTTTGATTGATTCTGACTTCCTGGATTGCAGAAGGAGTCACTCCCGGTCCATTCGCTTCAACCCCGTTGACCACGAGTGTGACGCCACTCGTGCCTATAGCGCTGTCGTCCAGAAAGCGCGACAGTGTTGTGACATAGTCCTCATCAAAAACCGGCACCCGGTCCAACGCACCACGGTCCATTGTATTGGCATTCTGGTTTTGGGATACTTCGGTCGCCACCTGAGGCGCAGAGCCGGTTTCAACATTTACGACTTCCTTGCGACCCGCGAGAGAGAGGACAATGCGCAAGGGAGCAAGGGGCTTCGACCCCACTGTGACAGGGGTTTTACTTTCTTCAAATCCCTCAACTCGAACCTCCAAACGGTAGGCACCAGGAGGCAAGTTAACAAAGTGAAACGCACCGGCATTGTCCGTTGCCGCCTCAGCGACAACGTTGCCATCCCCTCGGGTGAGGGCTATATGCGCTTCCACAATGACTCCCCCGGAGGGGTCAAAAACTGTCCCGCGGACTACACGAGAAGCTGTGGGAGTTTGTGCTCCGCCTTGATCAAGGATCGGGTCAGACGGGGACGCTGCGGACTGAGCAAGGCCAAGCTGAGGCTGCAAAAAACAGCCTAACACGAACATTACGACCAAAGTTGATTTCAACCCCCATTCCTCCTTTCATAAACGCGCACAGGCAATCCTGCCTGCCCCTGACTTCCAATTCCTTGTCTTGGTTCACTTCTTCACATCAATATCTCTCATTCCTGGAAATGAAACACTGCCCCTTTTTCATGATTGACTCCTTTCTTTCGTGGCGGCAATGGCGGCAAAAAATAGTGGCGCATCGCATCACCCTGCCATCTTGCAATATTCATAGAGCGCGTCGTACAGCGGAAACTGTTTTTCCAGCCTTTCTTCATCGGTGGCACAAGAGCGGGAGAAGCCGATGGCCATCGCGTACAGTCCAGCGCTCTCCGGCGCAAGGCTCATATCTTTCGGAATGTCCGCTCCGTGCACGATCCGCCCCAGAGCCATCAGCGCCGGGTCGGACGTCAGCCGGTAGGCTTCCAAGATCGTTTCGAAGGAGCATTTCCCCTCCCGGTGATTCAAGGCAATCTCAGGATGACGAGGGACGTCGAAGGGGATCGCATCAAGGGCCCGCGCCTGTTCCACAATCGAAGATTCCTCGACAAAGATGAACTCGGCCGTTGGATCGATGAATCTCCGAATCAGCCATGGACACGCCACTCGGTCCACCTTCACATTCTTACGCGTGATCCATTTCATAGCCATCCTCCGTCTTGGATTCTCGAACGGTCAGCAGAAAGACGGCGACCCCGACAAGGCCGCAGATAAATGCGACATGAAACGTAGCGCTCGGTGAAATCCAGCGCCACAGCGCTCCGCCCACGGCCGCGGCGGGTGTGACGGCCAGATTGCGAAGCAGGTAGTAAAGACCGACGTGAGCGCCGCGGGCTTGGGGATCGGAGAAGTTTACAATCATCGCCTTGCGGGCGGGCTCGCCAAACTCGCGCAGGCCGCCGACCGCGAACGCCCCCGCCATCTGAATGAAGTTGCCGGCCATCACCACCAACCATGGAAAGCACGCGAAACAGAGAAACGTGAAGCAGACGACGGGTTTTCTGCCGACACGTTCGACCAGCGCCGCGGCCGGAAGATATCCCACAATCGCCACCACCATCTGAAGACCCACCAACACACCGAACTGTCGGGCATTCATCCCCAAATGGTTCATGGCATAAATGACAATGAAAATTTCGGCGATGCCCTCCGCCAAGCGCGCAAAGATGTCGGAGACCAACAGCCGTTTCAGCGTGGGCGAAAGTTTGCGGAATACTTGGAGCGGCTGGAAAGCAGGAGGCGAAGCTGCCGGGGACGCGGAAACGTAAAATCGCTTCTGGAGGAACAACGTCAGCAGGGCAATGACAATCGCGACGAGGAGGCCGATTCGAACGCCGCGCCGCATTCCGGCTCGCAAAATCATCCATCCGCCGATCGCCGGCGCAAAGACCATGGGCAGGCGCTTCAAAAGTGATTGCCACGAGAATCCCAATGTCCGCCGCCGGCGCGACATGGCCGCGCCGATCATTGAAAAAAAGGCCGGGGAACCCAGCGACGACCAGGCCATCACAAAGAGAACGCCGAGAAAAAACATCCAGGGACGCGCGGCCCCCCAGTAAACGGCGTAACCGACAGCCGCCAAACCGGCAAAGAGCATCAGCGCGCGCCGCTCCCCCAGCCGGTCCGAGAGGACGCCCCCGGGATATTGATAGACGGCATCGAGGAAATCCTTGAACGTCCCAAAAACGGCGATGACGCCAATCGACGCGCCCAACACCTCCATGTATTTCGGCAAAAAGCTGTTCCATAACTCCTCGCCAAAAGCAAAGAGAAAGACCGCCGCCGAGAGGACAGCGACATTGCGTTCCAGATGAAACATCTTCCGCATGTGGCGTCGGGGGCCGGAGAATATGCCGGCTTCTGAAAAACCGCGCCTTCCTATCGCCCCACCCTGGCCTCGAGGACTTTTTTCACTATTCTTTGATCACCTGCAAGTCGGCAAAGTAAATGACCGAATCCGCCTTAGTCCACAATCCTATTTTGCCGGCGTCTTTGAAGGTGTTATCCTCAACTTCATAGAGCTTGTTTCCATTATGATAGACCTCGAAAAGGTTCCCCTTCGCGACCACACGCAAGCTTCCCCATTCGCCCGAGGGCACTCTCTCCTTTTTGCCATACGTGCGACCGACGCCCTTGAGAGGAAGGTCGGTCCTTCTTCCATTCTGCACTTTGTAAAGAACCACGTTATTCTCAAGGGCGTTAGCCCGGACGATGTAGTAATTATCTTTGTCCATGTAACGCCACACGATTCCCGCCCCTTGATCGCCTCTCCCGGAGACCGGCTTGAAATGCATGCTGATATCCGCGTCCTTCGCTGTCAGTCCATCATAAACACACACTGGAAACCGATATCCGGTAGGGTCCGCATCCACTTGGGCAAGAACGTTCCCGTGGCTGGGAGAGGAGGCGTCTTTCATGACGACCCATCTCCCGGGATTGCCTCGACCGGTGAGCGCAGTCGAAAAACCGCTGGGGCTCTCACCGACCCGGTCCTTACTGAAATTAAAGGTTATTGTTTGGGCCGCGACCGATCTCGGCGCTCCCACAGAAAACACCAAAAGAAACATTAAATAGAAAGAACCAATTGTGACTCGCATGTAGAATGCTCCTTTCTCTAATTTCAGGAAGGTCTCACATTTTTTGGCGGGCTAAGTGGGCCTTCCTCCGTTTTTACTGCTCGTTTCACTTCATGGGACAATGCCGGAATCTCAAAACGGAAGGTGCTTCCACGGCCTTCGGTGCTTTGAACGTCGACACGGCCGCCGTGAGCCGCCGAGATCGATTTCACAATGGAGAGGCCGAGACCGGTTCCACCCAGTTGTCTTGAACGGGCCTTGTCGGCTCGATAGAAGCGCTCAAAAATGTGGGTCTGCGCCTCCCGGCCCATCCCGATGCCGCTATCGGCCACCTCCAAAACCGCCATGCCCTTGTTGGTCCGAAGTCTCACCGCGATTGATCCCCCCGCGGCCGTGTATTTGATGGCATTGTCGACCAAATTCACGACCACTTGTTGGAGGCGAAAGCGGTCACCTTTGACTGGGATCGGATTGGGAGCATCAACGGCGAGAGAAAGATTCTTCTCTTCCGCCATAAGATGCATGGATTCCACGGTGGTTTTCACCAGCTCCGACAGATCAAATTCGCTGACTTCGAGGAAGCCTTCACCAACATCAAGGCGAGACACCGTCAGCAGTTGGTCTACAATTTTGGACAAGCGCATGGTTTCTTCAAAAACTGATCCGATGGTCCCACGAGTGTCCACATCTATCTTGGAGTTCTCCAGCGCGGATTCCAGCTCCCCCCGCATGATGGTGAGGGGGGTTCGCAACTCATGGGCTGCATCCGCTGTGAACCGGCTGATGAGGTGAAACGCTTCCTCCAACCTTTCGATCATGTGATTCAAAGAACGGGAGAGTTGCTCCAGCTCATCCCCTGTTTCTGAGACCGGCATTCGCTCTTGGAGATTGCGGGATGAAATCTGCCGTGCGGTCCGGGCCATGGTGTCGAGCGGTCGAAGCGACTGGCGCATCAGAAGAAAGCCGCCGCCTACCGCGATAGTCAGCGCCAGAATCAGGCCAATTGCCAGCACGACCAGCAATTTTTCCAGCACCTCATCGGTGTGGGCCAATGAAACCGCCACTTGGACGACATATTT
>CAZIDA010000310.1:0-4715 GCA_964537865.1 uncultured Acidobacteriota bacterium | reverse complement strand
TTCAATGGCTTAACCCAAGGCGCTTCGCCTTGACGATGTGACCGTGCGGCGCGGCAAGAATAGTAGCGCCAACCTTTCTCGCAACATGGGTGCCGGTGTCAAATTCATTTCTCCGGACGGGTTCGCACAGAAACGCTCAAGCCATCAACTTGCAGGATGTTCATCCGAATCTCCAATGATCGGCTCGATGCGGATGTCGAGTTAGGAGTGTGCGGATGGGGGCCCGCATGGAACGGACAAGGCTTCTCAACACGCGCAGAAAATCCGGGTTATTGAGGATGACAAAATATAGTGACGCCTTCTGGAGTGGGTAGGCCCGCCGAGCGCGTTTCTCGGCGGGGTGGCGGACCACCCATCAAGAACTTCCTGGTTGAGCGAAAGCCGATGGGTCGACTTTATCCTGAGGCTCGGCTCCCCGGCGATCCGCCGCGGCGGATCGCCGGGTCTACCCGAGCATTAGCGTTTTGAGAATCCCGTCTGCAGTCACTATTCATTAGCGGGAGGACAGAATGAAAGCGATCAACCTCACCCGTAATCAATGTGTAGCCTCAATTGTTTTCCTTCTGACCTTTACTCTTTCGAGTGCTTCTGAATGTCAGAATATACTATTCACACCGATTTCCGCTCCTCCAAAGATTGCTGATAAGGACGCGCCGACGGGATGGAGTCGGTATGAATTCACATATGATGGCGGTGACAATCTGAGTGTGCTCTTGCCCGACGCGCCTGTTTCCGGGTTTCTGATTGGTGCGCCACCCAACTTAGACATTATGTCATTTTCCGGTCTTGAGTTGAAGGTCACCGAGCATCATTTTACGACCCATTTGGGCGGCGCTAATTTCATCATTTCTTATTTCAGCTCATTGTCTATTCCAACGGAGCAATTCAGCGAACGGGAAAAGAAACTCTTCTGCCCTTTGACATTTGGAAAGGTGTTTGCACTGGACAAAAAATTCGAGACGGGTATACCGGGGTGGGAGTGGGTGAATAGGATTGGTGAGCCCAAGGCGATTACTATTGGTGACAGAGAGGGATTTGAACAAGATCTTATTACCGGATACCGTTCCTCTCCATTCCATCTTCACGCGCGGGCAATCTTACAAGGACGATATGCCTACATCGTCATGGCGGGAGATAAGGAGGGGCTGAGTGAGGAGCAGTATACTCCCTTCCTGAATTCCTTCCAGCTTCTGAAGAAATGAATTGGAATTCTGCCAAGAATTTATTCGTCAGCCGGAATGTTCATATGTGACATTCGCGCCGTTTGATATCGATAAGTGCGAACACTCGCTTGCCGTCATTCCACCCGATCTTTTGTCATCTTCCCGTCCACCATTCTCCAAATACCCAGCGGATTTTCGTTCTTCAGCTCGGTGGGGAGCAAATGGTCCGGGAAGTTTTGGTAGCAGACGGGGCGCGCAAATCGAAGGATGGCGCGAGACCCGACGGAAGTAACGCGGCTGTCCGAGGTCGCCGGGAACGGGCCGCCGTGCGTCATGGCGTGGCACACTTCAACGCCGGTGGGAAATCCGTTGATGAGGAGACGCCCCACCTTCGTTTCCAGAATCGCGAGCAGCTCGGCGCATTCCCGCAAGTCGTCGGCGGTTCCGTGAATCGTGGCCGTTAAATGGCCGTCCAAGCGTCGCGCCATCTCCATCATCTCTTCGCGTCGGGACGAGGTGACGAGAAGCGTCGTGGGACCAAAAACCTCTTCGCTGAATTCCGGATGCTTTAGAAAAGAATCGGCGCTGGTGGAAAATAACGCGGCTCCACAGGCGCTTCGTCCTGGCCCTTCCGCCGTTCGCTGCGAAACGACGGTCTTGATATCGCCGAGTTGCGCTCGCTTCGCAATGGCCGAGCGAAAAGCTCCGCCGATGCCCGGCGTCAGCATCGTGAACTCCGAGCTCGCGGCCATCGAAGCCGCCAGCTTTGCGGCGAACAACGCGGCTTCGTGGCTCTCGTCGAGAATCACCAATCCCGGATTCGTGCAGAATTGACCGGCGCCCTGCGTGACGGATGCGAAAAGGCCGGAGGCAATTTGATCGCCGCGTTCTTTCAAAGCGCCGGGCAGAATGAAGACCGGATTCACGCTGCTCATTTCGGCGTAAAAAGGAATCGGCCCCGCGCGCGCCGCGGCTTGCGCCATCAAACCGAGTCCGCCGGCGCGCGATCCGGTGAATCCCACGGCTTTGATTCCGGGATGTCGCACCAACGCCGCGCCGACTTCAAAGCCGGCGTCGAAGAGCAGCGAGAACACTCCGTCGGCCAGTCCACATTCGCGGACCGCATTCAAAATGGCGATTCCCGCCAACTCGGAAGTTCCCGGATGCGCGGGATGCGCTTTGACAATCACCGGACATGCGGCCGCGAACGCCGACGCCGTGTCTCCGCCCCCCACCGAGAAGGCCACCGGAAAATTGCTGGCGCCGAAAACCGCCACCGGACCCAACGGGCGCAGCAGGGAACGCACGTCCGGCTTCGGAACCGGTTGACGCGCGGGATCGGCGCGATCGAGGCGGGCGTCCACCCACGATCCTTCTTCCACCAAATCCGCAAACATTCTCAATTGGAAACAAGCCCGCGCCGTCTCCGATTGAATTCGCGCCACCGGCAGCGCTGTCTCCTGATGAGCGCGCTCGGCCAATTCTCCGACGATTGACTCCAAGTTTTCAGCAATCTTACGAAGAAATTTTGCACGCTCCTGGCTGGAGGCGCGACTAAAGGTGGCGAACGCCTCGACGGACAAACGCGCCGCTTCGTCTACTTCCACCGCGCCGGCAGTGAAATACTCCGGCGCCAGACGCTCGCCGGTCGCCGGATTCAGTCCTTGAAAAGATGGGCCGCGATCGCTTCCTCGTCGAAAGCCGAGAATGGATTTACCGGTGAGTTCGGTCATGGGATTTTCTCCTGGAATACGATCACCCGGCGAAAGAAGCGTTCGCCGGGCCTACCAAAACACGATACGGAGGCGCAAAGCTTTGGTGGCCACGATGCGCCGAGCGCATCGTGGGCTTTTCCGATAAATCGGTCAGCTCTTATCATGAATGAAATTCACGCCGGGCATTGAACTTAGGTCGCGTCTTGAGCGCTTGGCGGATGATCTTCATGGCTTCGTCCAATTCCTCGCCGACTAACTCCAAGCGCGGCGGACGAACGCGCGGGTTGCCCATCTCTACTTCTTGCTGTACTAACTTAATCAACTGAACAAACTTCACCACCGCGTCCATTCTGAGGAGCGGCAAAAACCACCGGTACAACTCGAACGTCTTGGCCTTGTCGCCGCGCAGGGCCGCGTTGACCAGCTCAACCGATTCGCGAGGCAGCGCGTCGGCCAAACCCGCGATCCACCCGACCGCGCCCATTTCGATGCCTTCCACGATGGCGTCGTCGACGCCGACAAGGATCGCGAGTTGATCTCCGAGAAGCGAGCGGATGGCCGCCACGCGCCGCACATCCCCGCTCGATTCCTTGACGGCATGAAGGTTCTTGTGTTCACCGGATAATTCTTGAATTTGATCAGGAAGAAAATCCGTGCCGTAGGCGATGGGATTGTTGTAGAGCATGCATGAGAGCGGCGTGGCTTTGATAACCGCGGCAACGTGCGCTTTCATTTCGCGCCAATCGCTACGATAGACGTAAGGCGGGAGCACCATGAGTCCCCGGCATCCGGCCTCTTCCGCTTCCTTCGCCAACGTCACCGCTTCGTGAGTGCTCAGCGCGGAAATGGCGGCAACCACCGGGGCGCTTCCAGCGGCCTTCACGCAAGTTCGCCAGAGGACGAGTTTCTCATCATGCGTCAGCGTGGCGCCCTCGCCGAGCGAGCCGGGCGTCACGATTCCGGCGCAGCCGTTTTCGATCAGCCATTGGCAATGCCGCGTCACGAAATCAAAGTCAACGCTCAAATCTTCTTTGAAGCAAGTCGTGATGGCCGGCATCACGCCTTTCCAGGTCATAGTCATTTTCGATTTCCTTTGGTCGTTGTGATCTTCCCGGTGAACCGGCGGTCAAACTCTCCACCCGCACCGGAAAGATGGGCGGACGCACCGACTCCGGTTTCCATCCAAATAGAAATTCCGTGGCCGGGCCGCAAATGCGTCCTTGACACGGTCCCATGCCACAACGCGTGAGAAGTTTGGCCGAACGCCAAGACTGATGCGGCTTCAAGCGCTCATACGAGACATCCTCGCAGCGGCACACCAACGTCTCCGCGCGAGGGATTTCCTTCAATTCCGGACGAAGCGCAAAGCAACGATTCAACGAGCCGGCGAATCGGCCCCATTTTCTTCTCCGCGAAAATAATCGTTTTGCCTCTTCGTGCCGACTCACGGCTGCAAGTCCCGCAATCTCGCCCTCGACGAGCGACATCTCCACGCCTCCGACACCGGTGACTTCACCGGCGGCAAAAACATCGGCGACCGAGGTCTCTTGAAAGTCATCGACGCGAACGCTTCCGTTTTCCACCTGACAACCAAGTAGCAAAGCCATTTCCAAGTTCGCGACCAAATGAAATCCGCAGGCCAAGTAGTCGCAAGCCTCGCTCCAAACTTTTCGCCCTTGGCGGAGCACGACGCTCTCAATCTTTTCCGCTCCGCGCGCTTCCACGGGCCGACAATTCGTGAGAATGGGAATTCCGGCGAGATCTTTCTTCATCTCCAGCGCTTGAGCCATCTTCCCCGGATATCGAATCAATCCCATCGCAAACGAGGCCAAGCGCC
>CAZIDA010000309.1:0-4737 GCA_964537865.1 uncultured Acidobacteriota bacterium | reverse complement strand
CGTTGGGGTTGTGTGCCTCGCGGTGAGGCTTTGCGTCACCCAGGGTAGTCCGCCAGCGAGCTGGCGGACAACCCTGGGCTGTGAGCCATCGCCTCTTCGAGGCAGGAGATCATGGTTGACGCATGACCTTCGCAAGAAATGAAAATCGTGGGTTGCCCAGCCCTTGGAATCGTCCGGCGGAAAGAGCGATCGCCAGGCCTACGCAGAGCGGCCTGGGGCCGCAATCCGCCGCGGCGGACTCATGGTTACGTCGTTGCGACCTGAAAATCCTGTAAGAAGAGCAAGATTTTCGAAGCTTGCTAAGCAGAGGCGGTACGTTTTTCGGCTTATCTTCGAGTTGAAATCCGGACAGCCACATCCCAGGCGGCGCCCGCCTGTCGAAGGCGTTCTGCAAAGGCCGGGTTCTTCATTTGCTCTTCCAAGTAAACATCGAAGTTCGTCTTTTTCATTTCCTCATTCGCTCCTGCGAGTCGCGCATCCGCTCTAACGCGATCTCGCGGTCCCGGACTGCATCGGGGGTTCTTGGTTCTGAATCAATCTCAAGATTCGAGACTTCTCACTGAAAATCGTCTGATTGCGTTCCGGTCCGGTGGAGACCATGGCGATTTCGATTTCAGTGAGATCGGAGAGCGCTTTCAAATAGTCGCGCGTCTTCGGGGGCAGCGCGTCGAACGACGTCGCGCCCACGGTCGAGATCTGCCATCCGGGGAAATTCTTGTACACCGGCGCCGCTTGCTCGAGGACGTACGATTCGCAAGGCCACTCCCGCAAGTCGGAATTTTTGTACCGGTATCCCACGCACACCGGAACTTCCGGCAGCGCATCGAGCACATCAATCTTGGTGATGGCGAGAGCATCGACGCCGTTGATGTCGCGTCCGTATCGCGCGGCCGGAGCATCGAACCAGCCGCAGCGGCGCGGACGTCCGGTGGAAGCGCCGTATTCATTGCCCCGCCGGCGCAACTCCTCGCCCAACTCCGATTTGATTTCGGTTGGGAACGGGCCGCCGCCCACGCGCGTCGCATACGCCTTAGCGACACCGATCACCCCGTGGATTTGTGTTGGAGGAACACCGGTCCCGGTGCATGCGCCACCGGCCCCGGCGCTCGAGGAGGTGACGAAGGGATAGGTGCCATGATCCATGTCGAGCAAAATCGCTTGAGCGCCTTCAAAGAGAACTCGCTTGCCGGCTCGGATGGCGTCATTCAGCCATCGGCTGGTGTCGGCGACGTAAGGACGTAACTTCTCCGCGAGCGCCGCCACTTGATCGCAAATGGAGTCGGCATCGAGCGGCGCCGCGTGAAAGCGCGCGCTCAGAATGGCATTCTTGATCGCCACGTTCGCAGAGATCTTTTCGCGGAGAACCTCCGGATGATACAGATCGCACACGCGCACGCCGATGCGCGCGGCCTTGTCTTCGTAGCATGGACCGATTCCCCGGATGGTCGTCCCGATCTTCTTTTCGCCGAGCGCTTGTTCCGAAGCCACTTCCACGGCCTGGTGGTACGGCAGGATCAAATGCGCGCGGTTCGAAAGATGCAAACGTCCTCGAACCGTGACGCCGAGCGCTTCCAACCGCCCGATCTCCCCGAGCAGATATTCCGGATCGACGACGACACCGTTGCCGATGACGCATTCTTTTGACGGATGCAAAATCCCTGAAGGGATCAGGTGCATGATGACCCGGCGGTCACCCACTTTGACGGTGTGGCCGGCGTTGTGTCCGCCTTGATACCGCGCCACCACATCGAAGTGATCGCAGAGCAAATCGACAATCTTCCCTTTGCCTTCGTCTCCCCACTGCGCGCCCACAATCACGACATTCGACATCAGCGTGTTCCTTCTAATTCAAGTGCCGATCGATCATCTGAGCAAGATGGCTCTGGCTGGTGTTTCCGACGATCTGATCCTTCACTTGACCCCCCTGGAAAAGGATCAGCATCGGGATGCCCCGGACATTATATCGCTGTGCGACATTCATGTTCTCATCGACATTCAGCTTGCCGACCTTGATCTTGCCTTGATACTGATGGGCGATCGCTTCCACCGCCGGGGCCAGCATGCGGCAGGGGGCACACCACTCCGCCCAAAAATCCACCAGCACCGGCACGGTGGATTTCAGAACGTTGTCGTCAAAATCACCTTCCGTAAAATGATGAATGTTCGGATTCTCCGACATGAACTCCTCCTCAAACAATGACCGATCAAAAATCTCAAGACTCGCCGGGCGCGCTCATCCCGCTCCCCACGCCCCGCCGCGACAACGCTTCTTCGTACAGGCGAACGTACCGGCGAGCGGAAGCGCTCCAAGAAAAATCTTTCGCCATCCCATTCCGCATCAGGCGCCGCCACAGCTCCGGCCGCGCGTAAATCCGCAAGGCTTCACGCACGGCCCCCACCAATGCCGCCGAAGTGTATTCCTTGAACTTGAAGCCGGCGCCTTGGCCCGTGGAGGGATTGAAAGGCTCGACGGTGTCATCCAATCCGCCGGTGGCGCGCACCACCGGAACGGTTGCGTATTTTAGACTATAAATCTGGTTCAGTCCACACGGCTCGTAGCGTGACGGCATCAGAAAAAGATCGGCGCCCGCCTCGATGCGATGCGCCAGTGGATTGTCGAACGCCAATCGCACACCGAATTGTTGATGATGCACGCCGGCGATGCGCTGCAGCAGATACTCATACTTCGGCTCCCCGGATCCCAAGACGACGAACATCGGATTCATCGCCAGCAACGACTCGATTCCCGCGGCGATCAGATCGAAACCCTTTTGGTCGGCCAGGCGGGAGATGATTCCGATCAACGGCCGGTCGAGTTGTTCCGGCAGCTTGAATTCACTGAGCAGCGCGCGCTTGCACTCGCGCTTTCCATTCATCGCCTCCGAAGAATAATGGGCGGCGATGAATCGATCGGTCGCCGGGGACCACTCCGAATAATCGATTCCATTCAGGATTCCATGGACATCGGCGGCGCGGCTGCGCACAACACCCTCCAGGCCATGCCCGAACTCCGGCGTCTGAATTTCCTGACTGTATTTGTGGCTCACCGTCGTCACGACATCCGAACACAGAATTCCGCCCTTCAAATAATTCACCCGACCGAAAAATTCAAAGCCCCCGAGATGAAACGCGTTTCGAGGCAGGCCCGCCGCGTCGATGACGCTCGCGTCGAACGAGCCTTGGTAGCCCATGTTGTGAATGGTGAAGAAGGTGGCTGTCTTTCCGAAAAACCAATCGCCCCGATAATCTTCCTTGAGGAAGACGGGAATCAGAGCGGTTTGCCAATCGTGGGCGTGGATGATGTCGGGCGCGGTCGCGGCGCGCTTGGCATATTCAATCGCGGCGCGAGAGAGCAGCGCGAAGCGCTCCGCGTTGTCCGGATAATCGCCGTCCTTCTCCTGGTATAAACCGTCGCGGTCGAAATATTCCGGACAATCCAAAAAGTGAAACGTCAGTCCGCTGGCAGTAGAATTTTCTGATCGCCACACGGAACAAAATCTCTGGCGACCGCCCATGGAGACGGTCAGGCTGGGAATGTCCGGCGCCAACGTCGACAGGGAAATCTTGCGGTAGCGCGGCAGGAAGACGTCGACCTCGTGCCCCAACTCCGCAATAAACTTCGGCAACGCGCCGATCACATCGGCCAGACCACCGGTCTTCGCAAATGGAACACACTCAGATGCCACAAAGAGAATTTTCATGACTGCCCATTTCCGCCGTCGCACAGCCCGCACTGCTCGACCAGCCAAGGTAAATTACAGAAGAGTTCGCGAGGCTGTCAAGGCGAATGGTGGAGAGGTCGTTCGAATTTTCTTGGCGCTTGTGAGATAGAAGAAGATTCGTTCATTTCATCATTTGTATGTGAGTGATGATTCTTTCCTGAAGAGTTGAGCCTTATCGGGAAATGAAGATTCAACGTGCCGGTTGACCTCGATTGAACGGAGCGCAGTATGGAGATGCAGGCGTTGAAATAGGCGACGAACCCAGCTTCGCAAGCTGAGATGGCCGCTCGCAGGCCCGTTCACGGGGCTTGATTTTCTCAGCGCACCGATTAATCGGCGGGAAGACAAGAACCATCTCAAGATTGATTGCTCTTTTGCGTTTTGAATTCAGCCCCCTTCAGGGGGCGACACTTCTTGGACAATCAGATTGCGTTTCTTCTCAGCAGTCACGATCGCAAGCCCCGTGAACGGGGCTGAAAATCGTGAAATGGAAATCAGGTGGAGGGGGTTGGTCTCTCTGCCCCGCCGATTAATCGGCGGGCTGAGCGAGAACAAGCCTCCTGAAGGAGGCTCAAATCGAAACACTCCCTCAAATTCACGCCGGCAGAGCCGCACCCCATCGATTTCAGCAACTTCGATTCCTCGCCAAATCAACTCGCTTAAAAATGGAATCCCACCTCCGCGGTCAAGGTTCTCGGTGAAACAAAGTGAGTCCCGCTGAACGTGGACAGAAAATTATAGAGCGCCGCTTTGTTCGTGAGGTTCACGACCGTGAATCGCAGGCTCCAGCGGTAGCGGTCTCCATGAAAAAGATTGTCGATGCCGACCGCGGCGTCGAACAAGTTTCGCGGCGCAATGCGGGGCGGATTGAAGTCGGCATTCACGGTCCCCGGCGCTGGGATGCGGACGCGCGTCGCGCCTTGCGGAAACTGATTGGCGCAGGCAGCGGCGGAGAGCGGCGACGTAAGCGTGGCCGCGAGGTTTCCGCAGAACAACCCGATGGCTGCTTGTTGAT
>CAZIDA010000308.1:0-4753 GCA_964537865.1 uncultured Acidobacteriota bacterium | reverse complement strand
ATTTGAAAATCTTCTTTCCGTCGATCAAGAGAACGGGGATTTCTTCGGCGTATGCCTCGGAGAGGTCGGGATGTTCTTCGATGTTGACAGGCTCCCACGACATTCCAAGTTCGCGACACAATTCTTCCACCACTTCTTTGGCGTCGTCGCACAAATGACATCCGGGTTTTCCCAAGAGTTGAATATGCATCGCGATTCGTAACCCCGGTGAACACCGCCCACGGCTGGGGGGATCGTTTAGCTTCGTTTGGCGCGGAGATTGTAGCACATTTGGCGTTGACCGCCGCTTCGCCGATGTGTTAAAGTGCCCAATTTGATTCAACACCCAAGGGGCAGTCGGAGCGTCCGGCCCGAATCAATCACGACCACGGAAAAACACTCAAGGAGGATTGCGAGTGCAAGGCAAATATTTCTTTACATCGGAGTCGGTCACTGAGGGGCATCCAGACAAGATCGCGGATCAGATTTCCGATGCGGTGCTGGATGACATCATGGCAAACGACTCGATGGGTCGAGTCGCTTGCGAGACCTTGGTGACGACCGGAATTGCCGTCGTCGCCGGAGAAATCACCACCACGCATTACGTGGATATTCCGAAGGTGGTGCGAGACACCATTCAGGGCGTGGGATACATCGATGCGACCTACGGTTTCGACTTTCATACCTGCGCCGTTGTGACTTCGATTGACAAACAATCGCCCGACATCGCTCAGGGTGTCGACGAGCGGGCCGCCGACGGAAAGGATTCGACCGAGCAGGGGGCCGGCGATCAAGGTCTCATGTTTGGCTATGCCTGCGATGAAACAACCGAGTTGATGCCGATGCCGATCATGCTGGCGCACAAGTTGACCATGCGATTGGCGGAGGTCCGGAAGAAGAGAATCCTCGATTACATTCGTCCCGATGGAAAATCCCAAGTCACCGTGGAATACCTCAATGGCAAACCTCAGCGCATCGATGCTGTGGTCATCTCAACGCAGCACAGTCCCGAGGTCAAGCACAGCCACCTCAAGTCGGAAGTCGTCGAGCACGTCATCAAGCACGTCATCCCCGGTCATTTGCTCGACGGCAAGACGAAGTTTTTTGTCAATCCCACGGGGAGGTTTGTGGTCGGTGGACCGCAGGGCGATTGCGGATTGACCGGACGCAAGATCATCGTGGACACTTACGGAGGCATGGGCCATCACGGCGGCGGCGCATTCTCCGGCAAGGACCCGACCAAGGTGGACCGCTCGGCTTCGTATATGGGTCGTCATATCGCGAAGAACATCGTCGCGGCAGGGCTGGCTTCACGCGTGGAGATTGAAGTGGCTTACGCGATCGGAGTCGCCGATCCGGTGTCGGTTATGGTGGACACGTTTGGAACCGGCAAGATCGAAGATGAGAAGATTTGCGATTTGGTGCGCGCGCATTTCCCATTTCGACCCAAGGGAATCATCGATTACTTGAAGCTGCGCCGACCGATTTATAAGAAGACGGCGGCTTATGGGCACTTTGGACGATCCGAGAGCGATTTCACTTGGGAATCCACGAATAAGGCGGAGGCTCTTCGCAGCGAAGCCAAGGTGGAGGCGCCGGTGGTTGCCAAAGTTTAGAATGTGCGAGAAGCATCGCCCGCCGAGACGTGATGGTCGCCGGCGGGCTTTTTTGCGAACCGAATTTCCAGGAGATGAAATGACCTCAACCGCAAAAGTGAATTGTGATGTGAAAGACTTGGAACTTGCGCCGAAAGGCCGAAATCGAATCGAATGGTCCGAGCGACAAATGCCCGTGCTCCGTTTGATTCGCAAACGATTCGAGAAAGAGCGGCCGTTGAAAGGCGTGCGTCTGTCCGCGTGCTTGCACGTGACCACGGAGACGGCCAACTTGGCGATTACGCTTAAAGCAGGAGGCGCGGATTTGGTGGTGTGCGCTTCCAATCCGCTTTCGACTCAAGATGACGTCGCGGCGGCGCTCGTGGTGGATCACGGAATTCCGTGCTTCTGCATCAAGGGCGAGAACAACGACACTTACTATTCTCACATCATCTCGGCCATTCAACATCGTCCTCAGATGACCATGGACGACGGCGCCGATCTCGTCAGCGTGCTGCATTCCAAATACAAGGAGCTGATCCCGAATGTGATCGGGGGAACCGAGGAAACCACCACCGGCGTCATTCGATTGAAATCGATGGTGCGGGACGGCGCGCTCCAGTTTCCCATCGTGGCGGTGAACGACGCCCAGACCAAGCACTTCTTCGACAACCGCTACGGCACCGGGCAATCGACGTTGGATGGAATTACTCGCGCGACCAATGTTCTCTTCGCCGGTTCGACGGTCGTCGTCGCGGGCTATGGCTGGTGCGGGCGCGGTGTGGCCATGCGCGCCAAAGGAATGGGCGCGAGCGTGATTGTGACCGAAGTCGACCCAACCAAAGCGATTGAAGCCGTCATGGACGGCTTTCAGGTGATGCCGATGATTCAGGCGGCGCCTTTGGGAGACGTCTTCGTGACGCTGACGGGCGACAAGCACGTGATTCGACGCGAGCACTTCGAGAAGATGAAAGACGGCGCCATCCTGGCCAACTCCGGACACTTTAACGTGGAGATTGAAATCCCGGCAATGGAAGCGATGGCGAAGGCGAAACGAACCGTCCGCGATTTTGTCGAAGAGTACGCGTTGCCGGATGGACGGAATCTCTACTTGCTTGGCGAGGGCCGATTGATCAACCTGGCAAGCGCGGAAGGGCATCCGGCCTCCGTCATGGATATGTCCTTCGCCAACCAGGCGCTGTCGGCGGAATGGATGGTTCTCAACGCGAAGCAACTTGAAAAGAAAGTGTACGCCGTTCCGGAGGAGATCGACAAAGAGATCGCCCGCTTGAAGCTCAAAAGCATGGGCGTCTCGATAGACACATTGACGCCCGAGCAGGTGGAGTATCTCGCTTCTTGGAGCGAAGGAACATAGTGTCATTCGAACTTGGGGAACTCAAATTCCCTGCGTCAAAGCCCGGTGTTGAGCCGGGCTTTTTTTCTGATTTCTTTCGCGGCTCGGCAGATCGCGAAAGGAATTCTCTCGCGCGTGACCTTGAAATTCGGGCCAAAATTCTTGGCTTGCACGTTCTCCGAGGGCTCAATTGTGAGGCCATTTGGCATGCCCATCAACTCACCTCAAAAAAGATTCTCGGACGACGCGGTTTTAATTGACGTTGAAATTTATTTCTAGTAGATTGAGCCAAAATTGAAGAGGGAGACCTGACGGCCAGGATGCGCAACTGAATTCGATCAGGAACGGCCGATTCTGATTCCTCCCGAAGTGGATAAACGAAGTTGATCGCTGTCTTAAGAAGACCTCTGAATAAATTAGGAAGCGCCCTGGGGCGGACAGCAGAGAGCGCGAGTGTCGCATTCGAGTCGTGCGGCACCGCAGCGCCCATCCGGCGATCTTTCCCCGATTGCCGCCAACCGTTCCTCTTGTCTAGGGAGACTGAATCGAAATGAATCCTCTTCCCGCAGAAACGCAGCTCATGCCCAGTTCTGAAACCACCGATATGGTGACAAAACTATACGGGGTGGAGAACTGGGGCGCAGGGTATTTTCAAGTCAATCAAAAGGGCAACCTCATCGTCACGCCCACCAAGAACCCACACCTTCCCGTGGATGTGTATGAAATCGTGACGGAGCTGGCCCGCCGAAAAGTCGGAACGCCGATCCTGCTGCGGTTTCCACAAATTCTGGAATGCCAGGTCACCGAACTGCACGAAGCGTTTTTGAATGCCATCAACGAATTCCATTATGGCGGCGGGCATTTAGGCGTCTTTCCGACCAAGGTCAATCAGAAGTTGGACGTGATTGAGAGCTTGATGCAGAGCGGCGCGAAGTATCGATACGGACTGGAAGTGGGAAGCAAGCCGGAGCTGGCGATGGCGGTGGCCATGCCGCTTCCGCCGGGAGCGCTCATCGTCTGCAATGGAACCAAGGATGAGCTCTTCGTTCGAAGCGCTTTGCTGTGCCAGAAACTGCAGAAGCCGTCCATGGTGGTCATCGAAGATGTAGAAGACCTCAAGCTGACGTTGAGCTTGGCGGAGAAATTGGAATTGGAGGCGCAGCTCGGCATTCGCGTCAAGTTGTACACGCGGGGCAGCGGCAAGTGGGAAGAATCGGGCGGTGAAGTGGCGAAGTTCGGACTGAACACGGTTCAACTCGTCAAAGCGCTGCACTATCTGCGCGACGTCGGTCATCAGCACGATTTGAAAATGCTCCACTTTCACATCGGCTCGCAGATCACCAACATCAAACGCATCAAAGCTGCGGTTAAAGAAGCGGCGCGGGTTTTCTGCAAGGTCAATAAGATGGGATTCAACGTGCAGTACCTGAACGTGGGCGGGGGATTGGGCGTCGATTACGACGGCAGCCGGACCGCGTCGGAATGCAGCGTGAACTATACCATCCAGGAATTTGCGAACGACGTGGTCTACACCGTGCGGGAGGTGTGCCAAAGCGAGAACGTTCCGGAGCCGATTATCGTTACGGAAAGCGGACGCGCCATCGCCGCTTATCACGCCATGTTGATCACCGACGTTCGTCAAGCGGTCGCGCCCGGCACCAGCGCGGTGACGCTCGAAATGACGAACGGCGCGAAGTCGGAGCCGGTGCGCGAGTTGGTGGACTTGGCACGCGATGTGAACAGCAAGAATTTCATGGAATATTTCCACGACGCGCTGGCGCATCGCGAAGAATTCATCGCCTTGTTCGATCTGGGATTCCTGGAC